>CAZRMA010000234.1:1811-6330 GCA_964600655.1 uncultured Ignavibacteriaceae bacterium | reverse complement strand
AGATTAGAACAGGTTATTGCTGCTAATGTCGACAATTTTTTTGTGATAACAAGTATTAAAAAACCAGAATTTAACAATAAATCTCTAGACAGACTTTTAGTAACCGGCGAAAATTCTCATATCAAAATAATAATCATTTTAAATAAAAAAGATTTGGACACAAATTCCGAAATTGACCATTGGTACTCGTTATATTCTGAGATTGGCTACACCGTTATTTGCACAAGCAAAATCACAAAAGATGGAATCGATGAAGTAAGAAACCTTGTTTGGGGGAAGAAGAATTTGTTGTGGGGTCAATCAGGTGTTGGTAAATCGTCACTAATTAATTTGGTTTTCCCAGAATTAAATTTGGCAACCGGAGAGATAAGTTTATCAACAAATAAAGGAATTCACACTACTGTTACCAGCTTAATGACGAAAATAAATCATGACACTTATATAATAGATACGCCGGGCATTAGAGAAATTGATCCGTACGGAATTACGCAGGAAGATTTAAGTCACTATTTTATTGATTTTACTAACTATATAAATGAATGTAAATTTAATACATGTACGCACAATCATGAGCCAGATTGTGCAGTTATGAAAGCTGTTGAAGATGGAAATATTTCTTTGGAAAGATATGACAGTTATCTTAAATTATTAGACACAATTGAAGATGATATAATATTTTAATATTCTTGATCATATTTAAATTGAAAACTTTTCCATTATAAATTATATTTATGTATAAAAATTGTAACAATAATGCCTGATTCGATAGAAACTGTAGTTAATTCTTTTTCAAATTTTCTTACAGAAAAAAAAGCAGACCTAAAAAATAACCCTAATAACTTTTTAATTAGTTATTGTCTTCCTTTGACAATAGACAATTTAAAGTTTGAACCGCAATCCATGGCAGTTAAATTTGATAAATCATTCTACTTGGAAATGCCTGGAAAGAAATTTGCATTCACCGGAGTTAATGAAGTTATTACAATTTCAGAAAAAGGTGAAGGAAGATTTGCTGCTACTGAAAAGAAAATAGGCGAATGGAAAAATAATTTTATCAATAATTGGGGAATTATTGATAGTAACAGAGTACCATTATTTATAGGTTCGCTAAAATTTATGGTAGAACATTCTGATGAAGATTGGAAAGAATTTAATGATTCGGATTGGTTTGTCCCCGAAATAGCATTTCTAAAACTTGCGGAAAAAAATTATTTAATATATAACTTTATTTTTTCTGCCAATTCCAGCGCTCATAAAGCCGCGGAGAAATTTGAGTCAAAACTTAAAATAATTTTTAAAGTAATAAGTGAAAATAAAACAGCCACAAATAAATTTACCGTTCTTAGTGAAACAGGATCAACTCCTAAGGATAAGAAAAAATGGAAACAGCTAATTGAAAAAGCTTTGGACGAAATATTTGAAGGAAAGATAGAAAAAATTGTATTAAGCAGGAAAGTTGAATTTCTGCTTTCCGCAGAGCCGGATATTGATAATCTTATTTCAAAATTGAAAGCACAAAATCCAAATTGTTATACTTTTATTATCAATCATAATAAATCATTCTTCTTCGGTGCAACACCGGAAAGATTAGCAGACTTCATAAATGATAAAATAGAGATAGATGCCCTCGCTGGTTCTGCACCAAGAGGAAAAGATGAAAACGAGGATAAAGTTTTCGAAAACAATCTGCTAAAAAGCGACAAAGATTTAAGAGAGCATAATTTTGTTGTTAATCATATAAAGAGCATAATCTCAAATTATTCTACTGAAGAAATTGAAATTAATTCACCTTCAATAAGGAAGCTAGCAAATATTCAACACCTTCTAACAAAATTTTCTTTTGAACTGAAAAACGGAACTTCAATTTTATCAATCGTAAAAGAACTCTTCCCTACTCCGGCCGTCTGTGGAATTCCAGCAACGGATTCTTTGCACCTGATTAAAAAGCTGGAAAATCATAATCGTGGGTTATATGGCGGCTTGATTGGCTGGCTCAATTTTGAAAATGAAGGAGAATTTGCTGTCGCAATCCGCTCCGCTATATTAAATAAAAAAAAGATTACCGCTTATGCAGGCTGTGGAATTGTTCAAGATTCTGATCCTGATCTTGAATACACAGAAACTGAATTAAAATTAAAAACTATACAGAATCTACTGAAGAATGAAAATAAAAATTAATCGCAATATTTTTTGGACAGACACTTTTGTTAACGAACTTGCTGCATCCGGAGTTAAATATGTTTGCATATCACCTGGCTCGCGCAATACACCATTAACACTTGCATTTGCAAATAACAAAAAAATAAAATCTTATCTGCACATCGATGAACGCAGCGGCGGGTTCTTTGCGCTTGGATTAGCAAAAGCTTCGGAAAAACCTGTTGCCTTGGTTTGCACCTCAGGTACAGCTACTGCCGAATTTTACCCGGCGATAATTGAAGCATATCAGCAGAGGGTTCCACTAATTGTTTGTACTGCAGACAGGCCACCTGAATTATTAGACGTAGGTGCAAATCAAACTATCAACCAAAATAACATTTATAAAAATCATATTCGCTGGTTTTTTGATGCCGGGCTTCCTGAACCGATGGCAAAAAGAATTAAGCATATTAAAACACTTGCAAAGCGTGCAGTATTTGAAAGCACTATAAGGTCCCGCGGACCGGTACATATAAATTTTCCGTTTAGAAAGCCTTTTGAACCGGAAGCATACACGGATGAAGTTGATAATAAATTAATTGAATTGGCTAAATCAAATTCAATCGATCATAAAAAAACCTTTAAAGAAGAAGAGAAAAATATAACTACCGAGAAATGGTTTTCAGAAGTTAAAAATCACCTTATAAACAAAAGAAAAGGAATTATAATTGCCGGGCCGGAAAATTATAATTCAAGATTTCATGAAAACTGTAAATTGCTTTCTGAAAAATTAGGCTATCCAATTTTTGCGGACGGAGCATCTCAATTAAGATTCGGCAGGTCAACAAAGACAAATATCATTTCCAACTATGATGCAATTCTTCGCTCTAATAAATTTGCAAAAAAATATAAGCCCGAAATTATTTTACAATTTGGACGCACAGTAACTTCCAAAGCACTTGAATCTTTTTTGGAGAATACTAATGCTGTAAGATTTATGATTAACGAATATGGCGATTGGTTCGATCCTTCCAATAGGGCAACCGCATCTTTGGCCTGCAAACCTTATATTTTTTGCGAGACAATGTTAGAGAAATTAGGAAACCCTAATATTTCAAAACAAAAAAATAATTGGCTGGAAATTTTTATTGGGGCAGATAAAATTACTTCTAAAATAAAAAAAGGAGTTATCGAAAAATCCAATTTCGCAAATGAACCAAGAGTAATAATTGAAACATTAAATGCTCTGCCAGAGCATTCGCAGATCATGATTTCCAACAGCATGCCGATCAGAGATTTTGATTACTTTGCTACAAAAACAGACAAATATTTTAAAATATTTAACAATCGCGGTGCAAGCGGAATCGACGGCATTACTTCAACCGCTTTAGGAATTACTGCTGAGAATAATCTCCCAACTATACTTATAACCGGCGATCTTGCTTTTTATCATGATTTAAATGGAATGCTCGCAGCTAAAAAATATTCGCTACCGCTTACAGTAATTTTAATAAACAACAACGGCGGCGGTATATTCGAAGTGCTTCCTATTTCCGATTATGGTAAAGTATTTAAAGAATATTTTATAGCCCAGCATAATTTGAACTTTAAGCCTTTTGTTGAAGCTTATGGCGGCAAATTCTATTCAATAAAAAGCTGGAATGATTTTAAAGATAAAATTAAAAAGTCAATAAAAGAAAAGAATTTCACAGTGTTGGAAATAAAAACCAATGCACAGAAATCTTTGCAGCTTAGAAGAAAGTTTTGGGAAGAAGTTGATAAAAATTTACCTTAGGCTGAAATGATAATTAAAGTTGACAATATATCTTTCAATGTAAATTTTGATGAAACACAATTCGACAAAACTCAAACTCCCTTATTTCTGCTTCATGGTTTTACCGGCTCTTTATTAGACTGGAATTTTATTTATAAAGATCTAACAAAGAAAGTTTTCCCCATCGCTGTCGATCTTATTGGACAAGGAAATAGTGACTCACCGGATGATATAAATTACTATTTTACTGAATCAATCATCGAGCAATTAAAAATTATAATTGAAAATTTTACAGAAGAAAAAATCTTTCTTCTCGGCTATTCGATGGGCGGAAGAGCTGCTTTGTCTTTTGCTTTGAAGTACCCTCAAAAAATTGAAGGATTAATTTTGGAAAGCACCAGTGCCGGTATTAAATCAGAAGGTGAAAGATTAGTAAGAATAAAAAATGATGAAGACCTGGCTTATTTTATTTTAAATAATCCAATTGAAAAGTTTATCGATTACTGGATGGATCTAGACATCTTCGCCACACAAAAAAGATTTTCAAATCAGAAACTTGAAGAAATTAATAAATCAAAACTTGATAATAATAGAATTGGATTGGCT
>CAZRMA010000234.1:0-1711 GCA_964600655.1 uncultured Ignavibacteriaceae bacterium | reverse complement strand
GAAACTTGAAGAAATTAATAAATCAAAACTTGATAATAATAGAATTGGATTGGCTAATTCTCTAAAAGGCTTTAGTACAGGTAAAATGCCAAATTATTATAATGATTTAAAAACTTTCCTTCCTGAAACTTTATTAATTACCGGTGAGCTTGATTCAAAATTTACTGACTTAAATATTGAAATGACTTCTTTGCTTCCAAATTCAACCCATGTTGCAATTAAAAATGCCGGGCATAATACACATCTTGAAGAGCCCAAAAGATTTATTGAAACTGTGAATATGTTCTTAGAGCAGTTTTAAAATTACATTTCAATTTCACATACTAACTTTGCTAACTTTTCAATATTTTTGTAGCACTTAAATCAAAACAAGGAATTATAATGAAATTTAATTGGACAAAGGTTAAAGATTACTCTGATATCATTTATGAAAAAATGGGTGGGATTGCAAAAATAACAATCAACCGTCCCGAAGTACGAAATGCATTTCGTCCAGAAACTGTAATTGAAATGTACGATGCTTTTTCCGACGCACGCGAGGACCAGGAAATTGGAGTTGTGTTATTAACGGGATATGGACCAGCAAAAGACGGAAAATATGCTTTTTGTTCCGGCGGTGATCAAAGAATTAGAGGTAATAAAGGTTATATTGGAAAAGATGGAGTCCCAAGATTAAATGTTCTTGATCTTCAAAAATTAATTAGAAGCATTCCCAAACCGGTGATAGCCTTAGTTGCCGGTTATGCAATTGGGGGAGGCCATGTGCTTCATGTAATTTGTGATTTAACTATAGCTGCTGACAATGCTATATTTGGACAAACCGGTCCTAAAGTCGGCAGTTTTGACGGCGGATTCGGTTCAAGCTATCTAGCAAGAATCGTTGGACAAAAAAAAGCAAGAGAGATTTGGTTTTTATGCCGTCAATACAATGCCGAAGAAGCAGAGAAAATGGGACTTGTCAACAAAGTTGTCCCCCTTAAAAAATTGGAAGAAGAAGGAGTGCTGTGGGCTAAAGAAATTTTGCTGCATAGTCCACTTTCAATTCGATTATTGAAGTCAGCTTTTAATGCCGAGTTAGATGGTCAAGCAGGAATTCAAGAACTAGCAGGCAATGCGACTCTTCTTTATTATATGAGTGAAGAAGCACAGGAAGGAAAGAAGGCGTATTTAGAAAAAAGAAAACCTGAGTTTAATAAGTTTCCTAAATTGCCTTAGTACATTTTCACAATAAACGAATATTTATATATGACAAATGAGATAGCATTACCTAACAAATTTCAAAGCTGGATTTTAGCAGGCCGTCCAAAAACATTATTGGCGGCAGTTGTACCGGTTGTTGTTGGTTCTTCATTAGCAATCAGTGAAGGAAAATTTATTTTTATTTATTCGTTAGTTGCATTGTTTTGTTCGGTGTTAATTCAAGTAGGGACAAATTTTACAAACGACTTATATGATTTTCACAAGGGCGCCGACAACGAACAACGAAAGGGACCTGTAAGGGTTTTAGCTTCCGGATTAATTACAGTAAATGAAATGAGGTTGGGAATCATTGGAGTGTTTGGCCTCGCATTTATTCTTGGATTATACCTGGTTAGCCAAGCAGGGATTGTAATTTTAATTGTCGGTGTTGTTTCTATTATAGCTGGAATTGCATACACTGCAGGACCATTTCCTTTAGCATACAATGGACTTGGAGATATATTCGTGTTTT
>CAZRMA010000233.1:0-6370 GCA_964600655.1 uncultured Ignavibacteriaceae bacterium | reverse complement strand
AAACTTAAAGGTTTATCTTTAATAAAAACTTTATTTACCTTGCTTAAGGGAATGCTGTTCAGATTGGATTCGTTAAGTCCATAAAAGAGAGAATCATCTTTAACCTGAATATAATCGCGCCACAATTCTCTTTTGTCAATCAATATTATATGTGAACTATTTCTTGCGCCTAAATTATTTATCAGTGAATAATCCTTTTTAGATTCTCCAGGGCTGTTTACATAATTAATTGTTGAACAGCCGCCGAAGAAGATAACGGAAATTAAAATTGCCAAAATAATTTTCATTTTTCTCCCCGTTTTAATTTTAAAATTATTTGCTGTCTACTTCAAAATTTCTATCTGCAAGACCAGTATTCACTTTTATTGAATCAACTTTAAATTCAAAAGATTGTCGTCCCATGCTTTGTTTTATAGTAAAAGGATATTTTACCCCATCTATATCTTTATAATCGCTGTAATTACTTTCTTGAGTAAATGTACCTTGAGGGGATTCAATTGGTTTCAATTCTTTAAGTTTCAAACCGGTCTGCGTGTCATAATATTGAGTCCATATAATTCCTGACGGTAAGGATAGTTCCACCTTATAAGCATCTTTTCCATCAACTTTTTCCATTCCTTTTAAACTGGCTTTAACATTGTAATGATTTAAATCTAAAATAAGGTTCATTGTTGATTCCAATTTTAACTTCTCCAGATCTTTCCCGCTTACAGTCATGCTTTGTCCGCCGACTTTCGTCACACCGTTTTCACCGTCAAAAATTACTTTTTGATCCATTGCACCGGCATTAATATCTTGATAGAGTTTATTTGGAGCTTTTTGATAAGAAGTAATTGCGATATTAACTCCTTGAATTGCGGCTGACATAGCTGTTGTTCTATCTGATACTTTTAGAAGATTTTTTCTACCACCAATTGCGTCGATGTATTTATCAATTACTGTTTTTACTGTTAAACCTTCAGGCAATTTCATAGCGGAAGTATCAATTTCATTTCCGTATCTGTCGTAATATTTCTCAGGACCGAATACGGCGAGTTTTTTAGCGACATCATCTGCATTTCCGACAACCAAAACATAGCTTTTATCCGGTTGAATGTATTTATCTGCCATAGCTTTTATATCATTCACAGTGACAGCTGCAACATTTTTCAAATAATCCGTATAATAGTTTTGAGGAAGATTATATCTTTGGATATTTATAGCAAAGCTTGCAATTGTCTTGGGGTTTTCAAGTGAACGTGCAAAACCACCCGTTATATAATTTATAGTTGATTGCAGCTCTTGTTCTGTCACTTTTTCATCTCTTATCTTTTTCATCTGCGTAATAAACTCTGTCACAGCGCTGTCGGTTACAGAATTTCTTGCTTCGCATGAAGCATCAAAATTGCCGGTTAATTTATCAGATGAAATTGAAGAATAAGCACCGTATGTGAATGCTTTTTTCTCACGAAGATCCTGATTTAATCTTGATGATAAAAAGCCTCCTCCTAATATTGTATTCATAACACTTGCGGGTATTACATCTTTGCTCCCTTTTCCAAGTTGGATAGGGTATGTGATATGAATGACAGATTGAACCGCATTTGGCCTGTCAACAATTGCAACCATTCTGGATGAAGGCGGTTTTGGAGTTTCGTATGTGAAAGTTGGAACATCTTTCTTTTCCCAGCTTCCGAAATATTTTTTGATTAAAGGTTCTGCCTCATCTTTTGTTATGTCTCCAACTATTGCTAGATAAGCTATGTTTGGACGGAAATAAGTACTGTAATAATCTTTGCACATTTGCAGAGTAATATTATTAACAGTTTCTTCGGTCATAGGCTCGCCGTAAGGATGATTCATTCCGTAATCCAAAGCATTCTTTACGTTGCCTGCAATAGAACTAGGGTCATCTTTTTCTGCAGCAAGGCCCGATAGAGTTTGTTTATTTATCTTATCCAATTCTTCCTGCTTAAATTCAGGATGCAAAGCCACATCTGAAAAAATCTTTAATAGTTCTTCAGTATGTTTTTTTAATGAAGAACCATAGACACTTGTTGAAGATGTGGACAAGCTTGCTCCAATAAAATCTATTGCCTCATCAATCTGGTCCTTAGTTTTTGTTTTTGTGCCCGTTCGAAGAAGCTGTCCTGCAGCTGCAATATATCCTGCACTGTCACCTTCAACAATGGGGTCTCTGTCAATGATTAACGAATAAGATACTTCCGGCACTTTGTCATTTTCAACTAAAAATACTTTTAGACCGTTATCTAAAGTGAATGATTCATATTCCCCGAGTTTAATTTCCGGGGCAGGGCCTGGTTCCGGCTGTTTTGTTCTGTCCACCTGGCTGAATGCGGGGAGAGATAACAAAACAAAAATCAGTACTGTGAATAATTTATTTTTCATTATAAATCCTTTTATGAAAAATTTTTCAAAAACATTTAAATTATTAAAACTCATTTGCTTGCCTGAGCAGATTTAGGAAGATAATAAAGTACAACTCTATTCTTTTTTGCCAGATATTTTTGAGCAGCTTTTTGAATATCTTCTCTAGTAACGGCCATATATCTCTCAAGTTCAGTGTTAATCAGATTTGAATCGCCGAAATAAACATGATAAGTTGCGAGAGCCTCGGCAATACCTTCATCTGTTGAATGACTGGTTACAAAATCATTTTCAACCTGGTTGCGAAGCTTTTGAAATTCTTTTTCAGATATAAGTTCATTCTTTGCTTTATCTAAAACAGTTTGCATCGCATCTTCAAGATCATTTGCCTTTACACCTTGATTAACGATTCCATAAGTTATAAACAACCCGGGATCTTCGAGAGCCATTGGAAAGGCTCCTTCAGTAACCGCTTTTTGTTCTTTATCAACGAGATCCTTATAAAGCCATGAACTTTGTCCTTCGGATAAAAGTGTGGTTAGCATATTGATAGCATAATAATCTTTAGTACCTTGAGCAGGAATATGATAAGCTTCAATTACAGCTGGTAATTGTATGTTGTCATAAACCGTATCTCGGACTTCGGCTTCCTGCGGCGGTTCTACTTCTGTTGGAATATTCATTTTTTTTGTGCCGCGTGGAATACCTGCAAAATATTCTTCAATCAAATCTTTGGCATCATCTTCATCAATGTCGCCTGCAATAGAGAGAGTTGCATTATTCGGTACGTAATAAGTTTTATAAAAATCTCTAAATTCATCTATCGTTGCTTTATCAATATATTGAACAGAACCGATTGGAACCCATCTATAAGGATGAACTTTATATGCATGAGCAAAAATTTGTTCGAAAATTGAACCATAAGGCTGGTTATCCAATCTTTGTTTTCGTTCTTCTTTTACTACTTTACGCTGGGTTTCAACACCAACGCTGTCGACTTTCAAATGCAGCATTCTTTCAGATTCAATCCACAGACCAAGCTTTAATTGATTTGAAGGAAGTATCATATAATAAAAAGTTCTGTCAAATGAAGTGTTGGCATTCAATGTTCCGCCTGATTCCATGATGAGTTTATCAATTTGCCCTCTAGGTATATTTTTAGTCCCCTCAAACATTAAATGTTCAAAGAAATGGGCAAAGCCGGTTCTATTCGGGTCTTCGTTCTTTGATCCGACGTGGTATGTCGTTGTAATTGCTACAATGGGTGTGGAATGATCTTCGTGAAGGATTACATGCAATCCGTTATCAAGATCAAATTCGGTGAATTCAATTTCCTTCTGTGCAAAAATTAAAGAAGCGCTAAGCAGAATAAAGAAAATTGAAAACAAAAATTTCTTATTCATTTTTGATCCTTTTTGAATTCTGAATTATTAGAAGCAGGTAAAGTTAATATTATTATTTTTTCTATTAAACACAGAAAACGATATTTATTATTTTTCGTCTGATTCAGTTTATTGCACATCACAAAAATATTCTCTTGGAATAAATGCTTTTTTTAGATAAGGGAAGGCACTATTTTTATAACTGAACTTTTATTTTACCATGCATTTATTTCAACTATGAAGCCTTTAATTCTTTTACTTTTCACGGTATTTTATATCCAGGTAATCTACTCGCAGGATTATTTTATCCGCGGTTCGGTTAAAGCCGCCGAAACAGGAGAAGCATTAAGCTACACAAATATACGTGTTGACAGAACAACTCAAGGAACCTCATCAAACAAAAAAGGCGAGTTTGAATTAAAATTAAAAAAAGGTAAATACGATCTCATAGCTTCATATATTGGTTACCAATCAGATACAATTGCAGTTAATGTAAACCAAGATTTAGAAAGTATTAATTTTAGCCTAAATGAATCTAAAATAGAATTGCCTGAAATAGTTGTAAGGCCAGGGGAAAATCCTGCACTTGAAATAATTCGCAAAGCAATTGCGGAAAAAAATAAAAGAAAATCGAAATTGAAAAGTTATGAATTTGAGGCTTACACAAAAGGTTTATTGCTAACTCAACATGAAATAAATGCAGGGAATAGCAGTCTGACACTTAGCATTAGCACCGATACATCCACATTAAAAATAACCGGCATTCTTGAAAATCAAAGTAAAGGATTTTTTAAATCACCGGATGATTATAAAGAAGAAATTGTTGCAAGAAAACAAAGTGCAAACTTTCCGCCGACCATAAACATATTTACGGGCGGAAGACTGGTTCAAAATTTTTACGAAGACAATATAAATTTTATTGGAAGTGATTTACCTGGGCCTATTTCTGAAGATGCATTGGATTATTATGATTATTACATAAAAAATACTTTAGCTATGAACGATCAAACCGTTTATCAAATTGAAATGAGGACTCAAAACTCAAGCGACCCCGGTTTTACCGGTGACATTTTTATTACCGATAAAAGCTATGATTTAATTAAAGTAAATCTACAATTAAATAAGTCTGCAAATACCGGCGGCATCTTTGATACTATAAACGTGTTTCAACAATTCAGTATGTATAGTGATTCTGTTTATATGCCTGTCGACTTTAGACTTTTTGTAAAAGCAAATTATTTAGGACTTGCCAAGTTTGGTTTTGAATTGAACACCATCCTTTATGATTATAAAATTAATCCAAATATAAATGATGCTTTTTTCGATAAAGCCGTTATTACCGTTCTGCCAAATGCTGATGATAAAGATTCAACATACTGGTTAAATTCGCAAACAATTCCTAATACCATTGAAGAACAGAAAGCTTATACGCGAATAGACAGCATTAGTAATATTAAAAGATCTTTCTGGGAGGATTTTTCTGTTCTATCAACTAGGTTGTATTATACGGATAATTTTTCTTCCAATGGCCCTTTAGGATTTTATCACTTCAATAAAGTAGATGGGCATTCAATTGGAACGCGGCTGTATTTGGAAAACATGTTCAAGAATAGAAGTAATTCTTTATTAAGAGTTTCTTACGGATTTGCTAATAAAAAATTCAAATATGATTTTAACACCCATTATCTTTTAGGAGATTACCGAACTTATAATGTTTCTTTAAATGTATTTGATAGGACTAGTATTTTATTCGGCGATCGAAGCAATTTTTTGGACTTTGGTGCAACGTGGCTGGCACTATTATTTAAATACGAGTTTAGAGATTACTATTATTCCAATGGGTTTAATATAAAACTAAGCGGAGAAGTTTTTCCTGTTTTAGGATTGAATCTAAAATTTCAAAATAGAACCGACAATAACTCCTTTGTAAATTCAAACTTCAGTTTTTTTAAGAAAGATGAAAAATACAGTCAAAACCCGCCTATTAATGAAGTTAAATTAAATACAATTACCGCAGGCTTCAGCCTTGATTTTAGGGATTACATTGAAGATGGTTTATTCAGAAGAAGAATTTTTGCGAACAAATCTTTCATTCTAATTAATGGTGATGTAACATTTTCAAATAAAAATTTCCTTAACAGTGCCTTTGATTTTACAACTTATAAGCTGAGTGCCGCAGGCAGATTAAGTTCTTTTGGATCAACGTCATTAGGGTATGAGATTTTAGGAATATATAATAATGGAATTCTTCCATTTCAAAATTTATATTCTTTAAATGGCAATATTGAAGTTTTTTCGCAAAATTTTTCATTTAGAACGCTGACTATAAATGAAGTTGTGGGGGACAGAGTATTTACAGCGAATTTGGAATATTATTTCGGCAGTGAACTTTTTAGAATTTTAAGAATTCCCGGAATAAAAGACTGGGATATTCAACTAACGGCGTTTTTAAATTCTGCTCTTTCCATGGTGAGTGATGGAACAAAATCGATAATCCTTGCAGATATAAATACGTTTGCTCATCCCTTTTATGAGCTGGGATTTAGTATTGGGCACGCACTGTTTCCATTCCAATTGGACTTTGCATGGAAACTAAATTATAGAGGTAACAATAATTTTGT
>CAZRMA010000232.1:0-6372 GCA_964600655.1 uncultured Ignavibacteriaceae bacterium | reverse complement strand
AGAAAGTAACGCATAAAAGAGTTATATACCAAAATGACTTATTAAATTTAAACAAATCTTTTAAATTCAATTTGTCTATGGAACCGCCTCGGCTTAAAACAAATTTCTTTTCGCCGGATGATTCAAGCATATAATAAACGAGTATCCCTGCAAATGATAAAATACCAATTAAAGCCGCTACATCTAATGGACCCGAATAACCACCGCTGTAAAGTCCAGGGAAAATAGTTGGAGAATTATCTACTGTAAATGTACCGCTCCTAGCAAGAAACAAATTAATCCCCATGGCAAAACTTAATACTTTACCCTTAAACCATTTTGCAATTGCAACAGTAATTGCAACTATCAATGGTTCAGAACCTACGCCTAACATAAATCTTCCGGCAAGCATTAAATGAAGATTTGCTGAGAAGGCAACAAGGAACCCTGAAATTGTACAGATTGAAGCGAAAAGAATAGCAGATTTTTTTGTTCCCCATTTATCAACCAGTATGCCGCCAAAGATTAAAGATAGTAAGGCGGCAAAACTATAAATAGAGTATAATTGCCCAATATTAGAATCTGTAAAATGCAGCGATTCTTTTAATTGATCAGCAACTAGTGATATTGAATCATACACATAGTAATTGCCGAACATCGCAATGCTGAGAAACAGAAGAACCATCCACCTATAAAAGGCAGTTGGTTCTTTCTTTTGAATGTTTTGATTAATAGAGCTATTCATTAGGTAAATTTTCTTCAATCTTTGGCTGTGGTTTGCGTGAAACTTTATATAAAATTAATCCCATAAAACCAAAGAATATTGCACCTAGTATTTCATATCCGCCACCGCCTAATATGCTTGTTAAGCCAGATTCTGCACTGATATTTTTTAAGAAATTAAATATATTTTCATTAACAGAAAGTAAGGCAACGATTACCCCAGCTAGAGCACCTCCCGCAACAAGTCCGGTAGCAAAAAGACTTCCACTGCCAAGTTCGCTATCTTCTGCTTTTTCACCTTTTCTATCAGCAATCTTATCGGAAACACCTTTAATTGCCCCACCAACGAAAATTGGTAATGTTGTTGAAAGCGGAAGATATGCACCAACTGCGAACGATAATGCATTCACACCACATAGTTCAACTGTTATCGATAAGAATGAGCCAACTAATACAAATTGCCAATCAAGATTAAATGAAAGTAAACCTTTTATAAGTGTAGCCATTAAAGTTCCCTGAGGAGCAGGATATTGATCGCTTCCAATTGCGTGAACAATTCCAAGAGCGCTCATATCGGGCGTTGGCGAATCAAGCTGCTGAATAGTCCAGCCAATAACCAATGACGAAACAATTGCTCCAACGAACAAAGCTATTTGCTGGTTTCTTGGTGTAGCTCCGACAAGATATCCGGTTTTCAAATCTTGCGATGTTGCGCCTGCATTAGCAGCAGCAATACAAATCATGCCTCCTACAACGAGTGCCATTGGTTCAAAAATTTTACCCGTCCAGCCAACAGCAATAAAAACAAGTCCTGTTCCCATCAGTGTTGCAATCGTCATTCCTGAAATAGGATTTGAACTTGAACCAATAATTCCGACTATTCGGCTTGAAACCGTAACAAAGAAAAACCCGAAAACAATTACAAGTATTCCAATCAACAATTTATTCAAAATCGTATCGCCGGGAATAATCGGCAAAATTATCATTATAACCACCAAACCAACACTACCTGCAATTACAGTAATAAATGATAAGTCATTTTCCGTTCTAATAATCTTTGCAGCACCACTTTTATTTTTTTTGAGCGAAGCTACACTGCCTTTAAATGAAGAAATTATTGTTGGAAATGTTTTGATCAATGTTATTAGTCCGCCAGCAGCAACTGCACCGGCTCCTATCTGTCTAATGTAAGCATGATAAATTGCGTCGGGGTAGCTTGCAAACGTATGCAATTGCGGATCCCAATTTCCTGAACCACCAGCAGTCATTAAGTCTTTTAAATATCCAAGTTTAACTAATTGTGTCGCTATTGTATCTGCCGGAACAAGACTTGCCAATAGTGGAATTAAACCAAGCCATGCAAGCACTCCGCCAGCTACAAGGATTCCTGCTATTCTTGGTCCGATTATATAACCAACACCTAAATACTCAGGAGTAATGTCTCCCGCAACAGTAGCTGATGGAAAAAACTTATTTGTTTGTGCCGAAACCCAAGCAGGAGATTCTGCTATAACATGGAAGACTCTTTGCAGAAGTGCATAAACCAAAGCAACAGATAAACCTTGGTAAGCAGTCTTAGCAAAGTCACCGCCTTTATCTCCGGCAATAAGTACAGAAGCACAAGCGGTTCCTTCAGGATAAGGAAGAGTGTGATGTTCATTAACAATCAACGAACGGCGTAAAGGAATCATCATTAAAGTTCCGAGAATACCTCCGAACATTGCAAGTGCAAGAATCGTCCAGTAGTTAAAATAGCTGGCGCCTACACTCATTCCGGAATCATTTATTGACATAAACAAAAAAGCCGGCAAAGTAAAAACAACACCGGCAGCAATTGATTCACCTGCGGAACCGGTTGTTTGGATAATATTGTTTTCAAGTATTGTTGTTTTAAAATATTTTCTGCCAATTGAAATTGCCAAAACAGCAATTGGAATTGAAGCAGATACTGTTAATCCAGCTTTCAATGCAAGAAATACTGAGGCAGCACCAAATAGAATTCCAAAGAAAGCTCCCATTAAAATGGATTTCAAAGTTAATTCGGGAATTGATGCATCGGGGGAAATATAAGGTTTGAACTCGGAACCTGCAGAAGTGTTTTCAGCCATTAGTTTCTCCTGATTGCTAATGAAATAATAATTTGACTGTGAATATTTAGAAATTTATCTCTAAATGCAAAAGAAAAGTTATTTTTGTTAATGAAGAT
The DNA here is from genome assembly GCA_964600655.1 of uncultured Ignavibacteriaceae bacterium. Classification (GTDB taxonomy): domain Bacteria; phylum Bacteroidota; class Ignavibacteria; order Ignavibacteriales; family Ignavibacteriaceae; genus CAVSWT01. Next base: position 3,464 of record CAZRMA010000232.1, on the reverse strand, counting down.
TTCTCTCTCAATGCTTTGCCAAATGTTAACCCGTATTAAATCTAAAACACCATTTTTCTCATTCCAATATGACAGATGGCAAAATCATATTTTACAGGATCAACCTGATCGTATTTCTTAAGCTTCTTTGTAATTTCTTCTGCCATTGCCCAGCTAACATTTTTTCTTTTGGTGAGATTTAGATTCCTACAAATCCTAGCAACATGTGTATCGACAGGAATAATTAATTTGCTTGTTTTAATTTCGTTCCATAATCCGAAATCCAATTCATCTTTTCTAACCATCCATCTTAAAAATAAATTCATTCTTTTACAAGCACTGCCTTTTTCAGGTAACGGGAACATAAATTTATTGCCGAGACTAATTTTATTCTTTTTATTTATTTCCTTTAAAAAATAATTTGAGAAATGTGATAAAGCATTTTTGATATTTTCGTCTTCACAATTATGATTCAATAGAAACAATTTTTTAAGTGAGCCGAATTTTTTATAAATGGAATTTAAAGCCTGAAGTAATTTTATGATATCGCTCTCAGAATAAAACCTGTGCTTAATTCCAGAAAACTTTCTAGTGTCTTTAGTCTTTAAATTGATGATAAAGTCATAAGGAGAATTGCCCATAATTGAAAGTATCTTATTGAGAGAATTTATTATTTGTGTCACATTTCCATACGCAAAAATTGATGATATGAATCCTATAATTTCAATATCTTTTTCATTACTGTATAAGTGTAAGAATTGCAGAGGATCGGGCGAAATCTTTGACTTATCAAAATGGCTATAATGGTGGTCTAATTTTTGTTTTAAGTCCATACAAAATGAAATTAAGATAATAAATGATGTGAATGAAACCATATTTAATTATTTCAGACATCTAATATTTGAATAAATGTTTTTAGAAAAAAATAATATTTTTAGCATCTATACGAATCGATTTCATATATTAGTACTTTATTATTCAGTTTATTTAGAACACACTGCTAAAAAATCAAAAGAGAGTCATAATGGACAAAAAATTTTTACTACTAATTCTTATATTGATTGGTTTTAATTTTACCACGCAAGCCCAATTCAAAGATTGGGGAACAAAACTTGGCTTGAGATACAATCAGCTATTTCCGGAAAATGAATTTAAAAATGTTGGCTTTACCGGGAGAGATAATTTATCCTTAACTGATTATCAATTTTCATATTTAGCATTAGCCGAGGGCTATATTGCTTTTGAATTAACGAAAGCAGTCGAATTGCAATTTAACATTGGCTATGGTTCTTATGCAGGTAAAGATTATCTGAATTCACTTTACCGCACTGAAATAATACCCATTGACCTAAGAATAAGAATCAGCCCGTTTGATATGAAGGGCTGGAATCCTTATATCTATTTTGGCGGCGGCGGATTGCACTATAATGTTTTGAATGAGCCAGACCAAATATCACCTGTCCATGTGCAAAAAGATGGTTGGACAGGAGAATTCCCCGTGGGTTTTGGATCTGAGTTTGCTATTACTCCAACTCTGCTGTTAGATGTCGGTATCGGAGGCGCTATGTCTACAACTTATAATCTTGATAGTTACCGTGGTAATAATCCAGGGAATTACGATTCATATTTCGTAATTTCAACCGGTTTAACTTTTACCGGCGAGAGCGGGAATTCAGATAGAGATAATGATGGTTTGACTAAAGATGAAGAAGAAGAACTTGGAACTAATACAAAAAATTCTGATTCGGATGGAGATGGATTGAAGGATGGTGATGAGGTTAACAAATATAAAACAAATCCATTGTTAGCAGATACGGATTTAGATGGAATAAACGATAATGAAGAAATAAAAATTTATCACACAAACCCCAATTTAACAGATACAGACAAAGATGGTTTGAGCGATGGTGATGAAATTAGAAAATATAAAACTGATCCTTTGAAATCGGATACCGATGGTGACGGAATAAGTGACGGAGATGAAGTTTTAAAATATAGAACAGATCCAAATAACGCTGATTCCGATGGCGACGGATTAACTGATAGTGAAGAAGTTTCCCGATATAAAACAAACCCGTTAAGCAAAGATTCTGATTTTGACGGATTAACAGACAAAGAAGAAATTGAAAAGTACAACACCGACCCAAATAAATCAGATACCGACATGGGATCTGTCAATGATGGAGCAGAAGTAAAACGTGGTACTAATCCACTTGACCCTGATGATGATTTTGTAAAAATAGGAGCACCGGTTATTCTTGAAGGTATTAATTTTGAAAGCAGTAAAGCAGGAATAACTTCTACTTCAGAGAAAACTTTGCGTGACGTACTTAAAACATTACAGACTTATCCGGATATCTATATTGAGATAAGCGGTTACACTGATAATTCAGGAAGTGCAAAATTAAATCAAAAACTTTCTCAGGAAAGAGCTGATGCTGTTAAAGATTGGCTCGTTATTCACGGCATTGATTCAACAAGAATAACAGCAAAGGGATATGGATCCGATAAGCCCATTGCTTCAAATAAAACTCCGGAAGGCAGGGCAAAGAATAGAAGAATTGAGTTTACGCGAACGAAATAAAAACTGGATAAATAAGACTAACCAGCAAAAGGCTGTTTCACTTGAAGCAGCCTTTTTTGTTATATAATTACCTTAATATTCCAATAGTAAATACAAGTCCCTGATCTTTATAATCATTGAATGTAAAGATGTAATCAAGGTTCAATAAAATTTGAAAATCATAAGTTCTAAACAAACGTAACCCAGTATTTAATGTAAGTTCAAATCCATCGGATTGTTTTTCATTGCTAGTGTATGAATTTGATTGGTTTGTATTATAAACAATAGTTGAACTATAAGAATCATGACTTACCCAATGAAATCCAAATGCTCCTCCCAGATAAGGACAGACATCTGTTTTAGTAAATAAATAATCACTGTAAATATTTGCTGCAAAACCTTTGCGTATTGCTAGCAGCATCCCAATAGTAGTTTCCGGTAATTCAAAACCAGCTCTAAATTCAAATGTGAAGGATTTTTCAAAACTGTCATAACCGCTTTGGGGGAATAAATATCCAAAAGAAAATCCTGCCATTCTTTGAGCACCTCTTCTTAATTCAGTAATCTGTTCTTTCTCTGTAATTGTTCCTACTTCCGCGGTTTGATTTAGAGGTTCTCCACGTGCAACACTTAAAGCGATTCTATTCATTACATTTTCTAAATCTTCAATTGATAAAGCAGAAGTACTTTCACTTATAATTTTTTTTGAATTTACTACATCCATTAACACAAACTGGATTATAATTTTTTCACCAAGTTTACTCATGTTACAAATGAAAGACTTTTGAGCATTTTGTTCTTTTCCAAGTTCAACAGCACAATTTTCATCTGAACAGTTTTGACTACCAACTTCAATCTCCCATTTGCAATAATTAGCTAAATCAAACTTGAACAAATTTTGTGCGGTAGTTAAAGATATTGT
>CAZRMA010000231.1:2459-6423 GCA_964600655.1 uncultured Ignavibacteriaceae bacterium | reverse complement strand
TTATTTTGATATTCAAATATAAAATAACAAACTTCGTAAATAAATGGTTGAAGTTTCAATAAAAGAAATAAATTTAATTGGCGATAGACACAACCGTAAAATTTTAAATAATATACAATTTGAAATTCAGCCGAATAATATTTATACAATTCTCGGCATCAACGGCAGCGGGAAATCTACACTTATAAAATCCTTAACGAAATTACTAGATGAAAGATTTTATTCGATTAATGGGAAAATACTGTTGGATGGGGAAAATATATTCGAGTTAAATGAATTTGCTTTAAGAGAACTTAGGCAAAGAAAAATTAAATATGTTTTTCAGGACGCAATGAACGGATTTGATCAATTAAGAAAGATTGGATATTACTTTAAAGTATTTGCATCTGAGAGTACCAGTATTAATGAATTATTGGAATATTTTATTCTTCCTAAATCGAATGAATTATTTAAAATGTATCCTTACGAATTAAGCGGCGGGATGGCACAGCGTGTTAGTATGGTTTTGGCATTAGCCACAAATCCCCAGCTTTTGATTTTAGATGAACCTACATCAGGAATTGATACATTAATATCAAATTTATATTTACATAAACTGAAAGAATTTGCTTTGAAGGAAAATAATTCTGTTTTACTTGTTTCTCAGGATTTAACTTTTTCAAAATTTGTTAGCGACAAAATTGCATATTTAAATGATGGAACTCTGTCACAGTTTTATGATACTGAAGATTTTTTTAATCAAAAAATTAATTCGTCTTTTGAATCTTTTATTTCTTCATATCAAAGTCTTTCAAGCTGATGCCGCAACTAATTTTAAATAATATTACTTATTCTGTTCCCGAAGAAAGTAAATTAAAAGATTCCAGTGAAAAAACTATCTTAAGAAATATTTCGTTCGAGCTCGATCATGGAAAAATTCTTGGTATTGCAGGTGAATCAGGAAGCGGTAAGACCTCATTGGCGAAGATAATTGCTGGAATAAATCATCCAACCAAAGGCTCAATGATTTTTCACAAATCAAAAAACTGGGGTAATGTTAAAACTAGCCCGATACAAATATTATTTCAAAATAATGGCGAAGTGTTAAATCCTTTTAGAGAAATTTACGAAGTAGTATTGGAAGCCTACTCAATAAGATTCCAGGAAGGACAAAACTCTTCAAAAGAACCTGCCTCCCGGACAAACAGGGTTGAACAAATTTTTAAACTTCTCAATTTTTCAGAATCACTCTGGCACCGAAAAGGATTTGAATTAAGCGGCGGCGAACAGCAGCGTGCGGCTTTGGCCAGAATTCTTATAACTCAACCGGAATTGTTAATTTTAGATGAACCATTTTCAGCACAAGATCCTGAATCACAATTAAATTTTCTAAACCTATTTAAAAAAATTAATGAACAATTCAATTTAACAATGATTTGTGTTGCGCATAATTTAAAAATTCTGCAAAGACTTGCCGATGAAATTATCATTATGTATAAAGGTGAAATTGTTGAAAAAGGCGAAACAAATAATATTTTTCAAAACCCGCAGCACCCCTATACAAAATTGTTACTAAAAGCTGAAGAATATAATCTTACTTTGGATGAATTGAATCAAAAAGAATTAAGTGATGATTTTTCTAAATGATTAATTTAATCTCCAATGTCCAAAACAAACGCAGTTAGAATTTTAGAAGCAAACAATATTCCTCATTCTCTCCACACTTACGAGGTTAATGAAGATGATTTATCAGGAATAGCAGTTGCAAATAAAATTAATGCCGATCCCGATTCAGTATTTAAAACATTGGTAACCGAAGGAGATAAAAACGGTTTAAATGTTTTTTGCATTCCAGTAACTGCGGAATTAAATTTAAAGAAAGCTGCTGCTGCAAGCGGTAATAAAAAAATAGAAATGATAAAAGTAAAAGATTTACATCCACTAACAGGATATATTCGTGGCGGCTGTTCTCCTATCGGAATGAAGAAAAGCTTTCCAACTTTCATTGAAGAAATAGCACAAATGTTTGAAAAAATCTATGTAAGTGCCGGAGTTAGAGGTATGCAAGTATGTATAAATCCCGTGGATTTAGATAAAATTGTGGAAGCAAAATTTGTTGATTTGTTATAATATCCGTCTTTTTTTTATTACCCTTTCTTTATATATTTACATCCCAAATTATTAGGAGATAAATATGGCTAAACAACAATCATTTGCTGATAAATCAAAAGCAAAGAAAAAAACAGAAGGTATTAATGTTAAGCTTATTAAAGCTGTTAAATCGAGTAAAGGCACTTATAAGTTCAACGAAAGATTTGTAAAGATTGACGATATAAGTAAAGTGACTGACATTAAATAAAAGCGGATAATTTCCGCTTTTTCCTTAATTTTTCTATCCGCGTTATTTTCATAATACCTTGATTTAGTCCCAATTTTTTTTATATTAAAATCACTTTACATTCGGGCAAATGCCTTTCAATAATTCTTGCATTAGTTACATTACGTAAGAAATAATTTCTATAATTCGTTTACAGTAAAGACTCACAAATATGGAGGAGGATAGGATGATTACCCCGAAAAAGATGAAATTCTACGGAATTAAAGACATTGATAAAATCCCCCAATTACAACAATTAAGTTTTGAAGATAGATTTAATTTAAAAGTCGTTTCAAACGTACTTCCATTCCGGACAAATAATTATGTAGTTGAGGAGTTAATTGATTGGAATAATATTCCTGATGATCCTATTTACCAATTAACATTTCTGCAAAAAGAAATGTTGAATAATTACCAATTCGACAGAATGGCTTTCGCATTAAAAAAAAACTTACCGCATGATGAAATTAAAGAACTTGCAAACTCAATTCGACTGGAATTGAATCCCCATCCAGCTGGACAGCTAACGGCAAACATACCTGTAATAGATGATGACCCGATTCCTGGAATTCAACATAAGTACAAAGAAACTGTTTTGGTTTTTCCTTCAAGCGGACAAACATGTCATGCTTATTGCACTTTCTGTTTTCGATGGGCACAATTCGTTGGAATGCATGATTTAAAGTTTGCAACTGATGAATCAAATAGATTTCAAGATTATATTAAAAACCATAAAGAAGTAACTGATATTTTAGTAACGGGCGGTGATCCCATGATTATGGGATTAAAAAATCTTGAAGCATATTTACTTCCATTTCTTGAACCTGAATTTGAACATATTCGTTCAATTAGAATCGGAACAAAATCGGTTGCTTATTGGCCTTATAAATTTGTAACCGATAAAGAAGCTGATGTAGTTCTTGCATTGTTTGAAAAGATAGTTAATTCCGGAAAGCATTTAGCTTTAATGGGGCATTATAATCATTGGCAAGAATTATCAACCGATGTGGCTCAGGAAGCAATTCGTAGAATAAGAAATACCGGCGCACAAATTAGAACTCAATCTCCTCTCATCAAGCATATAAATGATGATTCAAATATTTGGGCAAGAATGTGGCAGACACAAGTCAAATTAGGTTTAATTCCTTATTACTTTTTTGTTGAAAGAAATACCGGCGCAAAAAATTATTTTGAAGTCCCTTTGGCCAGAGCTTATCAAATTTTTAGAGATGCTTACATACAGGTTTCAGGACTAGGAAGAACAGTTCGCGGCCCGTCAATGTCTGCACTTCCCGGTAAAGCAACAATTGAAGGAATCACTGAAGTTAACGGTGAAAAAGTTTTTGTCTTAAATTTGATTCAAGCTCGTAATCCTGATTGGGTTAAAAAACCTTTCTTCGCTAAATATGATGAGAATGCGACCTGGTTAAATCAATTAAAACCGGCTTTTGGCCTCAATAAATTTTTCTATCAAGATCAATTAAACGAAATCATTCGAAGCAATAACGGGCAAATGTTCTTTAACGAAGAAACCGAAGCCGACAACTCATTCGATTTTGATTTTGAAGAAGTGGAAATGGGATAGATTAAATTTATTGAGTTTGAAAA
>CAZRMA010000231.1:0-2359 GCA_964600655.1 uncultured Ignavibacteriaceae bacterium | reverse complement strand
AAAGCATTTTTTTTATTTAAATAAATGCTTCGGATTCCCTTTTGTGAAGAAAAAATTTTGAAATGAATACCTGAAATATTAGCAGATGAAAAATATAAATTCTCCCGGGATTCCATTCACTTCTCTTTCAGGTTTGATTAAAAAATGAAATGATTCACTTAATTTTTACTAAGAAAAATTTTTTTAAGCAGAAACAACTTCCAGTGCAGGATTTATATCTCTTTTTAATAAACCTTCAATTGCCATTAGCGTTCCGCTTATTGAACTTGGACAACTACCGCAAGCACCTTGATATCGAATCTTAATTGTGTTTCCTTCAATCCCCAGCACTTCCAGTCCACCGCCATCACCAGCTAATGCAGGCCTCACAAGCTTGTCCAGCAATTGATTAACCTTTTTCATAATTTCATCAGCATTTTCATCTAAAGGTTTAACATCTTTTTCCGGTGGAATTAAATTTTTATCAAAACTTTTTAAAAAGTTAATAAAAGGACGCTGTATTTGTCCCCAATTTGTTTCTTTTGATTTTTCAATAGTAACAAATTTATCCATATAAAAAACAGATACCACACCTTCAATTTCAAAAACACCTTTAGCTAAAGGATCATTTACGGCATCCTCTTTATTTTCAAATTGCCTGGATTCTACATTCAATAATTTTTCATTTAATATAAATTTTAGTGCCTGAGGATTAGGTGTTAAATCAACATCTTCTACCATTAACATAATTTTCTCCTGGTATTAATTTACTTACAAAGATAAAGCTAAAAAATAATTGCTTCAAGGTAAATCTTGTTTTGAGCTTCTGCAGTATGCAAATTTTCATTATTATTTTGGACACTAAAAAAAGATTGTATCTATTACCTTTTTAATAGAAAATTTAAGATTGTATTAATCATAAGATTTTTCATATGTTTATTATAAAATACTTTTTTTTAGCTTAATATAAATGCGTTGCATAAAATATATTAACACTAAAAATTTATTTGTGTACATTTGAACAGGGTCTAAGGAAAAATAGGAAACTTAAAAATGCTAAACATCCAATCATTTAACATGCCTTCAATTATTTTCTATTTAGGGGATACCACTCAACATTTTTTTCATTCAGGGAGAACTGTTTTGAAAAAAGTTATTACAAGTCTGAGCTATATAATTTTAAATACGATTGTTATTACTACCACACTATCGGCACAAAATATAAATACTCAAGAAAATCTTTTATCAAATACTGATTTTTATGCTTTAAATCAAAAGGAAACTTCTTCTCTGATAAATGATAGTGTCATTTCAGTTATCGGTCAGTGGAGTTACGGCCCTTGTTATGCAAATGTTGTTCAAGGAAGTTATGATTATATAGCAAATGGACAAATGCTGCAAGTTGTTGATATAAGCAATCCGGCAAACCCAGTTGCAGTTGGGGAATTATTAACCGGAAGATTGGTTTCTAGATTGCAAGTGGCCGGCAACTACGCATATACTATTTCGCCATTTCGCATAATTGATATTTCAAATCCGGCATATCCGGAATTAATAAAAACATTTTTACTTCCGGAAGGATATCCACCGACTGCTGTTACAGTAGATGGGAATTATGCTTATGTTGGAGACTTTTATGGATTTATTTTCATTATTGATATTTCTGATCCAACAGATCCGATAGTAATAGGACAAATGCTTACTTTTGGAGAAAGAGTACAAAATATTATAATTCGCGATACTTTATTATACGCTACAACTTCAGATGGTGCTGCAATAGACATTTTTAATATTTCAAACTTATCATCACCTTTCTATATTAGTCAGGTAGCTGCTGGTTTAGCGGGCTCACCGCTTGCAATTAATGGAAATTATTTGTTTTACGGAACAGGGGAATTGCTTCGAATTTATGACATCAGTGATCCTTTAAAGCCACTATATATTAAAGGAATAAATCTGGGATCTATCATTTATGTAATATCTGTAATTAATAACACAGCATTTGTAACTTTAGGTGACGGCGGCTTAACTTCAATAGATTTAACGGATTCAAATGATATACATATTCTCACTAATTTAAAAAATCCTTATGGTTTCGAAAATGATTTAGGAATAGGCGGCCCCCTTGGGGAATCATTAAATACGCAATATGCATATCTTTCAACTGGAACAGGGTTATGGATAGTAGATATAAGCAATGCGAACCAATTAAATTCAATTTCATTTTTCCCCACCGGTTTACCGCCTGTTAATATTACTGTAGATTCATCGGGATATGCATATATTGCCGAATTATATGCAGGAATGAAAATAGTTGACTTCACTAATGCAGCCTCGCCGAAACTGGTTAGCGAATACAGTCCCAAAGAATCGGTTCGGG
>CAZRMA010000230.1:0-6474 GCA_964600655.1 uncultured Ignavibacteriaceae bacterium | reverse complement strand
ATACTTAAACTGGGAAGAGCTCTGTGCGTAAGCTGCACCGGATAACATAACTGCAACAATTGCAATCACGGAAAGATTAAGTATGCGTCTCATTTTGTACCTCTTAGAAATAGATTATTTAATTAACGATTACAGAAAAGGTATTAAAATAATTGTGCCAGAAAGTATTCGTTATGTTTTTAAAAATTTCGAACGTTTTGGATTGTTTAACTTATTTTTTACTTCCCTTAGGTCGAATGTAACGACTAGGTGGGCGAGTAAATAATTTGGGAAAAAGGTTAATACAATTGTGCTGGTGTGGGAATTAAGTTTGAGATTCAAATATATTTGCAGAGGTGCGTTTGTGATACGACCCTTAGATTAAGATATATTTGCGAGTTTTAAATAGATAACTTGGATAAGTTTTTTTAAGATTATAGTAACGGGGAGTAATATTTTACTTTGCACGCCGGTGAATTGTTTATGTCCATGGAAAGTATTGCAGCGTATTGCGTAAATTATTTCTGTTATTGCCGTGGCTTTTTTATTACTTTCATTTGAACGAAGTAAATTAAGTAGCTCAATATCTCGTTCTGGTTGCGGCTTACCAGTAACAAGATCAAGTTTTATATAAAAATGCTCGTGCTCAATTAATTTACCTATTTTATTTAGAGCTTCACAACAAGACGGGTCATTTTCAAAAGCATTTACTAATTCTTTCGCTCCTAAAAAATGCACAATATAAGTTGTCGCTGCTTTTGAATCTGGAAATCTTTCTCTGTTCTGCAGATTAATCTGATTATTTCTTGCTAATTCGAAAGTAGCTTCTGCATATACACGGTTATATAAGACATATAGTGTAAAGAACTTATCAAATAAATCACGTAGATCGCTATTACTATAATTTTCTGCTTTTTCAAGCCATATTCTGTAAAATTCTTGGAATTCCCACGAGAGCATAAAATTACCTCCAATAACTCTCCTTAAAGTATTCTAAAAAATTAATTTAAAGCAAGAAAAACTTAAGATGATTTTTATGTAATATGTAGATATAAATAAAACTTAGAAAAAACGAATAACACAATCAACAGCATTAATAGAACAGTATTTTCCTCATTAAGAATCGATAAATTTCAACCTTGGACTAGTAGGGCACGCTATTGTGTGTCTCTACTATTAAATTATTTTCTGTTCTTAAACACAATCATATAATATCCCCAATCTCCTTTATCGTAAGCCTTTTTTTGTGCAAGGCCCGTTGTGTAATGAATTCTGGAAAAATAGGTCGCTTCCTTGAAGAGGTTGTAAATTTTAGTTCCGAAAAAACCAAGAATAGATGCATAATAAAGTTTATCAACTGATTTTCTTATTTCTTTTGTAAATTCTTTTGTGTTAGTAACTTCAAAATTATTTTTTTCAGCTACTTCACGAAGTTCATCAATCGAAGGTACATCTGAAATAGCCCAGCCGTTCAACATTACCTTCATTGGTTTATTCTTTGTGATGTCGTACATACGAGGTTTAAAGATATCTGATATAAGAATTTTTCCACCGGGTTTCAAAATTCTGTTCATCTCCTTAAAAAATAAATCATTATCAGGGCAGGAGCTAAAACTTTCAAGCGCCCATACAATATCGAAGCTGTTATCATCAAAGCCGGTTTCAAGATAATTTGACTGTGAAAATTTTACGAGATGATCCAGCTTATTTTTTTTTGCAAGTCTATTTGCAGTTTCAGATTGTTTCTTGCTTAAAGTAATTCCGTGAACGTTGCAGCCAATATTTTTAGCGAGATAAATGCTAGATCCTCCAATACCACAACCCGCATCGAGAATTTTATGCTCTTTTTTAATTTCACCGAGATTCATTAACAACTTATTTGTATTTAGTATTGCTTCGCTTGTACTTTTAATATTTTCATCCCAGATACCATAATGCAATCCGGCAGCTTCTTCAAGCTTCCAGAACATATGGTAGTGTACTTCAGTTTGATCATAATAATTCTCTATATCTGTACTTGTAAAGTGATTCATTTTATCCGTAATTAATTATTTTGTTGATCAATTTAGAATAATTAAATAATAAAGTTAGTGTCAGAAATAATAATTAACAAACGGAGCGTAAATTATATCTGAGCAAACTTTATGCTACATAGCAGTCATCTCGTGTATAGTTTTTTTGCTAGGATTGGTAACATTAATCCTAGATCGGGATATTATTATTTCAACAATACCATCTTTTTAACTTTTACATAATCACCCGCCTGAATTCTATAGAAATATATTCCACTGGGAAGATCGATAGCTTTAAATGTCACTTCATAACTTCCTGCTGCTTTGCTTTCATCTACTAGAGTTTTAACTTCTCTTCCTAATACATCATACACTTTAAGAGTTACTAAACTTGTTTTAGGTATTTCGTACTTTATTTTTGTTGTTGGATTAAATGGGTTTGGGTAGTTCTGAGATAAAGCAAAGCTTACGGGTATCATATTATTATTCAAAACAATATTAGTTGCAATTCCATCAGGGAAAAGACCTCCTAACGTGTTATCAGTTGTTGAATCATCATCGAAGAACCATTTAAGTTTTACCAAAAGATCTTGTGGAGGATTATCAAACCAGGCTGATAAATTTACTTTTATACCATTGATCATTGTAGTTGAGTCTGGATATTGAAAATCAGTATTCACATCCTGCAAAAATGAATTAATGTTGGAGATAGTTGTATAAAATTCTTGCCTGTCAATCTGATATTCATTTTGGTTAATCACCAGCGAGTTAAGGAAATTGCTAAAGTTACCCAATTCTCCGGCATATCTGGAAAAATTTTCTCTCAACGATGTTCTGAACTCCTTCATTTTATCTATTCCAAATGAAGTTATATCGAGGAAATCAGGATTTGATTTTTCCAGAACAAGAATAATATCATATGCTGACTTAGCATTTGAGAAATCGAGATAATTGGGATCCAGGGTAGTAATGAACATTTTATTAAAATTTTCGTGAATGCTTTCAATCGATTTACGAATTTCGCTTATGTCAGACAACACACACAACGAAAATTCATTAAGATTAGAAACCATTGCATTAGTTACAAACATTGGCAGCAAATCGGTAGAATTTGAAATAGTATATGGTTGTACCTGCGAGTCAGTTATTGTTAAAATTGTAAAAACCATATCACGGTTGTTCATTACTATCCTGTAATTTTCGCTAATACTATCAGTCAATGATTTGTTGTTTATTGTCTTAAAATTAAATCCATACCTGAAATCACCCTTTTTCAAATAATTAACAAATTCCTTAATTTTCTTATTCAAATCGAGAATAAATAAATAAGTGCGTGTGAAAGCGGCGCCAAAATTGTTGATCGAATTATTCTCGCCGTTTTTTATTTTTTCAAGATATGAATTTCGTAACTCAATCATTCTTGTTTCCATCTGTTCATCATTATCATTTACATTCAGTATCATATTTTCTTTTAGTTTATCTACATAACTTGCCGGTAAAGCATCAGGGAAAAGATTGGCAAAAGTGTAGCTATATCTGTCGCTGCTCCGGTAAAAATCCATTATAATTGTTCTCCACTCTTCGAACGAGTGTTCCAGAAATGCAACAGGTCTGATTTTTATATTATCACCACCAATGTTGTAAGTCTTACCGTTCAATAAATCGGTAAAATCTGAAATGAAATTCTGTGTGTTTTGAATCCAATCTGTATTAATTTGCATAAATGAAAATGGTTCGTTCTCCAACAGGCTCGAAAGTGAGTCCAGTCCGTTTGAAAAATAAACGAGTGCTTTTTTTAGGGAATCAATCATTTCGGCAGGTTGAATTTCATCATGTTGCAAAAATATAAATTGGTCTGCAACTATTTTAAAGGTTTTGCCTGTTTTTTTGCACAAATCAAAGATAGCGTCAGTTTTTCTGAAATGTGAGTCGTTGAAATCCAAGTACTGGTCTATTCCTGCATCCCGAGCATCAATTCTTAAATTAAATGGAATTTCATTCTTCCTGAGTATTTCAAAATCATTACTTATCTGCTCAAATTTATCTGCGATGGATTTTGTAAAATCAGAAGTGTTCATTCCCATATCTGTTGCTGCTGATTTATATTCCTTAACCATACCATCGACTTCTGATTTTAGAGCCTGATATTTCGGATCTTTAAATAACTCAAGTAAATCGTCGAAAAATTGTTTACTGTCCTCAGTACCCAGTCTCTCAATATTTTTCTCATAAAAATTGTCAAGATCAACATTAATTCTTCTGATCGTATCAGCAAGTGCAGTTTGCTTTTCAACAAGACTATCGATGTCGCAGTGAATCAAAGACATATCAATAAACATCCTTTTTGCATATGCTTTCATCAGATCAGAATCGGAAGGCGGATTTGCGATAGTCTGATTAGTTGAATTAAGTTCATCATTCAGATAGTTAATATAATCCTGTGATATGTGTGTTTTCAGGATCAAATCGGCTGTTTGTGAAAAGATAATATTGGCAGAAAATATTATAATCATAAAAATTAAATGTTTCATTTTTACCCTCAATTATAATTATAAATTAATGAAAGGTTGAAAACAGAACCTCCCCATTTATTAGTTTTTGTTTTGACAGGTTCAATTGGTTGTTGCGAAGGTATCACATCTTGATTACCTCTTTTATTGATAAAAGGAATATATTGGTTAAATATAAATTTTATAGATAAGGAATTTGATATATTGACACTGGAAGTAATATCAATCTTGAATAAATTAACTTTGATAAATTCATTCCCGGTTTCAGTATTATTACCCAATCCAAATTCTGATAATACTTTGTATTGATAAGTTACATCGTTATTTGATATCAAATAATTTATGCACAAATTGTATTTAAACCCATCGGTAACAGAATGATTGAAAGCAAATGAGAGAAGGTAATTTTTCATATCATCTGTGAAATTGAGGTTCAATTGATGTGTAATCGGTAAAATTTCAAATCCTAATACTGGCGTTGAAGCGAACAAATTTCCCGAATAATTATTTTTTATAATCATGCCACTCAAATCCATCGATATTTTTTCAGAAAGCCTATTACCCACACCTATTCCAAAACAGATCCCTTTGCCATCACAATTTCCATCCCCGAGTTTGGATATCTCAAGATTCACATTATTCTTCTCAATTAAACTATTTTGTTTTAAGTTCAAGCCGAATTCCGGTTGCGATGCTGTCATGAGATATCTAAACTCAGATTCGCCCAATTTATATTTTACAGTTAAACCAACATTGTATCGCGAAAACTCGTACAAACCGTTAAGTTTTTTTGGCCCTTCAATGTTTTCGACTTTGCTGTTATAATTAATTTCAGCGTTATAATTATTTACCTCACGGTAGAAGTTCAAGCCAAAATTGAAAACGGAATTTATTGTTCTGCAATATTCTAAAGTATAATTTATTTCGTTGCCTGCTTGCGAATAAATAATGTTTCTGCCGAATGCCTGTTCTAGTAAACTGTAAAAATATTTATTTAAACTTTGATTGTGATTACTTTCCGGGAATTGATATATCGAAAGATCAGCCCTGCCTGAATTTCTGCCGTAACCAAATTTTAGTCCGAATTTATCTGGTCCTCCATTTAAAAGGAGTAATCCATCAATATAATATGTATTAAGATTTTTTAATGAAAAACTTAATTCATTGTGTTTGCTATCGATTTCAGATGAAAAAGTATTCCGTTCAAAATCGAGGTTAAAATAGAATTTCTTTTTGAAAAGCACGAAAGGTGTTCCTGCATTCATCCCAATTCCGTACTGTAAGTTTGATCTATTATAATTTTTATTTGCATCCCATTCGCGATAAATGTCATTATAGTTCATATTCAGGCCCACCGTTTTTCCAGAATTTATAATTTCCCTTGAAGGATGATATTTCAAGTCCTCTTTTCCGATTAAGAACTTGTCACTGCTGAAAATAAATAGTTCATAGATTTTTGTCTCTATATTTCTAACCTGACAGACTATAATTTGACTCGAAATAAAAAAAATAATAAATAGTTTTTTCATCTTATTACCGTTCTACTTTTCCATTCAAAGATGAAAATGGTCTTATAATTTCCCTAATCATGCATATTTATCAACAGTATAACTAATATATCACTTGCTTCTTTTTATCCATGTAATATTTATATGCCCGTACTTCCATCTTTAGATTACACCTTATATTTTTCTCTTAAAAACAAAAAACACACTTGCTTATTTTATCAAAACCATCTTCTTTGTCTCAATATAATTTCCTGCTTGCAGTTTGTAAAAATAAATTCCGCTAGGTAGGTTACTTCCATCGAAATGAATTTTATAACTTCCCGCTGGTTTTTCATCACTAACCAATGTCTTAATTTCTCTTCCTAAGATATCGTACACCTTAAGAGTTACTAAACTTGTTTTTGGAACATCATAACTTATTTTTGTTGTTGGATTAAATGGGTTTGGATAGTTTTGTTTTAATTC
>CAZRMA010000229.1:1220-6482 GCA_964600655.1 uncultured Ignavibacteriaceae bacterium | reverse complement strand
TGCTCGGCTGTTTGCTGATTGTAGAATCAGGTACAAGAAATAATCCTGTGTGTGGTGCCTGGTTACCGACCGGGTTGTTCACTGCCTCTTTATTGCAGGAAGTAATAAACAACCCAGAACAAATAAAGGATATTATTAATAGCTTCTGTAACATTCAGGAAATACTTTCAATTATTTAAGTAACAACATCTTTTTAACCTGGAAGAAATTTCTGGCCCGTAAAGTATACAAATAAATTCCGGAGCTTAATGAACTAGCATTAAAGCTTACTGAATACGATCCGGGAGCTTTCATATCATTCACCAACGTTTTAACTTCTTGTCCGAGAATGTTATATATCTTTAATGTAACTATGCTTTCTTTTGGAATAGAGAAGTTAATTATGGTAGAAGGATTAAATGGATTCGGATAATTTTGCGATAAATTATACGTTATTGGTTTAACCCCATTATCCTTTTTAACGTCCGTTACAAACCCTACAAAATCATCATCCTTCCTGGGAGCTAGTTTATAGTTGCCAAATGAGTAATACAAAATGCCACGCAATTCCGTAAAAGTAGCACCCAAATTAACCTGAATATTATTAGGATCATTTGCCAGTGCAGCATCCCACAGGTTTTCGTAATGATGATTTCCATCCTGTAATTCAACACGAGTATCACCACTGCCATCGCTCAAAAATATTTCACCGTAATTATTAGAAACCGGACCAGAATCTCCATCAGCATTATCATCAGTCACAGTTACATTCTGATAATCAATCAAAACACTTTCCCACTGTTCGGCAGCAACTGTACCAGTTGATTTTTTGTCAATATCTCCGGTAGCTACAGCTACAGAATTTGGTAGAGTGTTATTATTTGAATTCACTACTATACTGGTTAAAGAATCAATTGAAGTAACACTATAATTCTCAATGATAACACCATTCAAGGTAACATTGTCACCTCTTTTGAGATTTAGTACCTGTGTACCGTTAGCACCTTTTGTCCCTATCATAATACCTGTCCAAGGGCCGCTTCCGTCCTGCATATAAACACGTAATGGCGTACTACTTCCAAAACCGGGAATATCAGAACTATCTGCAGTAACAGTTCCAGATAGTGTTACATAATAACCGTTGTAACCGCTATAGCCACCTCCGTAAGGACTGAATTGAACATCCCTGATCTTCAGTGTTTCATCCAAAACCTGGTAAAAATAGTTGCTGCTTGTTGTATCACTAGGTGAATATCCAGTTAGTCCGTCATTATCCTTTGCTGAAATATAGAAGTTGACCATTGTTGAATCTGTAGTTACAGCAGGGATCATACCTGTGTATAGGGTCGTATCTGTGCCGGATTTAGTCATAGCTACAAAAACTCTGTTAGCAGTACCAATTTTATAATTTAATGATGCACTTTTAACAGTGCCGTCAAGGTCAACAATATTTGCAGATACCGTAACCGATTGGTTGGTATTAACCTGCACTTTATCTCTTTTAATATTTGAAATTATCGGAGGTGTGGCAGTTATATAAATATCCTCAGGATATAAGGGAGTAATTTCAAACACATCATTGTATACCGAAACTATTCCTCTTATTGTCTTAATTGGAGTTCCATCTGCAGGAGCCTCAAATGTAGAAAAAGGAAATTTATGATCGAGTCTAAAATATCTGGACTGCTGATAAACCATAATATAGTTTCCGTTTGCATCATAAGCATTAAAATTTCCATTGGTTGAATTTCTATTTGCTGAGACTAAATTATGCAATTCTACATACATGCCGGAATATTTAAATGCGTCTTTAACTTCTGCCTTATTATTCATAAAATCCGTTACTGATAATTGAATCGGATCCGGTCTTTTGGGAAGTTTACCAACAAAATCTATTGCGGTAACAGGATTTGTTAAAGGGGTAAGTTCCCTTGTCTGTCCGTATTGTGTAACTATCCCGGTTACTTCGACATAATCTGTAGTATCTACTAAGTCAAGAAATGTGCCTTGATAAGTTGAATCCGATTGATAAATATTTAGACCACCCCATCCATTTTGCCTTGCGTCTGCAGTTGTATCCTGAATATAAATACTCCATGCTGTGGTATATGTTAACATAGGAGTTCTATTAGTGTCAGCATCAACTAATGTTCTAACCAATGCAGCTCCCCTTACTCTAACAGTATCGCCCAACAAAGGTGAGTCTGTAAATCCTGTTGTAGCTACATTATCTATATATTGAATGTCGTGAATAGTAACCAAAGGATAAGCATTAGTTTTAGCTAATTTATTTCCAGATTGTGCTAATATCACCCCGGCCCCAATTACTAATGATAGAGCAAGTAACCTCAACTTCATATAATTACTCCTTGATTATTTAATAACTAAAAACTTACCGCGTTTTATTACGCCGGTCTTCAAATCTTTTACAGTAAATAAATACAAACCTGTAGCAATTGCCTGATCGTGATCAGTTAAAAGATCCCACGCATCTTCACCACCTGTCATCACTTGTTTGCCATCACTGGCATACGTTTGGAACCATTTAATATTTGAACCATTACTATTTTGATCATGATATATTTTTTTTACTATATCACCGGAAAGTGTATAGATATAAATTTCACAATTGTGCGGAAGATTATAAAAATATATTTTTCTCAATCTCTCAGTACCCCCGTCCCAATAAGCATTTCCATAATAAGGGTTGGGATAAACACCCACTTCTGCCTGATCATTATTGTTTGGAAGTGTTCCCGGAAGCACCCTGTTAAGTGAAATCAAAGGGCTGGACTCAAGACTTGAAAGATTATTTTCAGGATCTCCTTTATCAAACGCTGTTACAGAAAAAAGATATTGCCAGCCGTTTAGTAAATTATCCAGTTCATATTTGTAATAATATTTTGTTGTATCACCTTCCAATGTAACAGGCTGTTGCAACTTAACTTTTCCAAAGCCGGTGTTGAACCCGATTGAATTACCTGAGCTGTCAAACTGGGCAAGCATTACTAAAGAAGATCTTGCATCTTCTGAAAGATCCAAATCAAAACCCGGTTCCGTCCTGTAAAGCCTGTAACCTTCAAAATCTTTTTTACCAGAAATTGGATCGATAGAGTTTTCAGCCCTGTTATCCCAATAAATTGTTGCTTTAGTATTTTGGGGAACTACTTTAACCAATGGCGAAGTCGGTGGCGCCGGAAGTACATACCTGTGAATTTTCCCGTCACCGTAAATATCTTCACCAGGATCAAGCTTGCCATTCCTGTTACGATCATTTCCATAGTAAGCTCTTAACGCCCAATCACCATTAGAATACAGATTAGTTTTCTGTTCATCTGTATCAAGATTCATCGGGTCGTTTCCGTATTTTTTAGCACAAACAATTGCGTAAACAACATTAATTGAATCGCCAGGTGCTATGCTTCTGAAAGGTCCTCTCGTAATTAATTCTGATCTGTTAGATGGATCCTTCAATGCAGAAGGGTTAACACCCTTGCCATACCTATTCGAACCGCCAAAGTAGCCGTTCATCTTTCTGTATCTGTCAACATCAGTAGTTGGAGAAAAGAAATTTGGGTCGCCAGTATTTTTATATTGCCAACTTACAAAATTAACAGTAGGTAATGTATCCTGTCCATCCATAAATGTACTATCGAGAGTAGGAGTGGAGCCTAAGAGTTGAATGCCCACGTAACTATTTGTATAACCAACATCACCTGTTGCGTCATAGGTGTACGCCATTTTCATAGCACTGCTATAGCCTTCTCCCCCTTTATCAAAGAAAGAAGCGCCAGTTCTAGGAGAAGTTATTTTAGTATTACGAACAACTGCATCAGTCCACAATCCGACAAAAACACTGTCAATGTATTTATTAGTTACATTTTTAATTGTATAGTTCATTATTACAAAAAAATCAGCAAATGGGAAATTCCAGGCATAGGTTTCCTGGTGAACTGTAATGCCGAGAGGAGAATGATTCTGAATTGTCTCGCCGTTTTGAAGTACACGGTTTGTGTCTGTATAATCCATTACAAAATCCTGGTGAGATACAGCATCGGGATTATAATATCTTGAATCAAGCAGTGATGACCTTTCGACTATCCTGCTGCCGGGTGCATTGGTAAATTCAAAACCGCCACCACGTGTAGAGACAGATGATGCATCAACAGAGCCTGTTGTTACGAAGGGGCCTACCCTGTTTTGTCCCTGTGCATCACTACTTATATAACCTCCCACCCAGAGACTGCCGTCAAAGATATGTTCAATTCCACTTCCTAACGGGTATTCACAACTAGGTTGTTGTGGCCATAAGGCGAACCCATTACCGTACATGCCAAAATTTGTAACGGTTAGTCCTATGTTACCTACATTCGTGTATTTGGAATTATCGTCATCCATTGTCTTATTTAGTTTATTACCCCCATCACCAGAGTAAAAACTAAAACTGAATGCCGATATTATTACCAGAGATAGTAAAAGTTTAGATTTCATTCACCGCTTTGTTAAAATTTAACATTGGCCATTATTTCTATAAAAATATTTTGTAAACAATGAATTCATTTCCCATAACCGAATAACAAAATATTTGTGATCGATAATTAAACATTCAGGCCGGAACCGGTCTTTAAATGAATAAACGGCAAATATAGCTCACAAATAAATTAACCGGGTAAGTATCTGAATAAGCAATAAACTTACCCGGCATCAATTTAGACTAAAACACCCCGTTTTATTTTAATAGCATAAGTTTTTTAGATATCATCGCGTCGGCTGTCTTTATTGTATAAACGTAAACACCCGTAGCAAGATTTGAAGCATCAAAGTTAACTTGTGTAATACCCTGTGGTGCAACAGCGTTGTACAATGTTTTTACTTCTCTGCCAAGGATATCATAAACTTTTAGAACAACCTTTTCAGATTTTGGAACTTCAAATTTAATAATGGTGGTCGGATTAAACGGATTCGGGTAATTCTGATAAAGCTGGAACGTATATACTCTCGTACCGCCGTTTCCTTCAACTCCGGTTAAAATAGTAGGTTTAATATCTGAAGTATCGCGTGGCATAATTTCATAACCATCATTGTATACACTTGAACTTGATGAATATTGGTTGCCAATACCAACAAGATTAATTGGATAGGATGGTTCAGTTGTACCAGGAATATTTGTATATGAACTTATGAACATCAACAAGGTATCTGTCTCACTTGCATTTCTAACATCAATATATCCATTTGAAGATGCTGATGGCCATGTACCTGATGCCTTGGAAAGTGTATCTA
>CAZRMA010000229.1:0-1120 GCA_964600655.1 uncultured Ignavibacteriaceae bacterium | reverse complement strand
CCTGTAACTTTATGATCAGGAATTAAATCGTGGTTATCATCCTTTCTTGCCTCAGCTATTGATACTTGCTTTGCGGTAGATATATTCCAGGTAGTATCAACATGAATACCATCAATGGTTAATGACGGTGCAGCTGATGATGATCCTTGTCTTAAGGTTACAGTCGATATGTCAGTAGCATCATTTTTTCCACTGAATGTATATGGTCCAACTTCAGGCGTACCCGGTTCCATAGCAGGAATATTTGATCCAAATACATAAATTGATATCGCATCATCAGTCGTATCAGCCGGATTAAAAGAATATTTTGATACAACTAAGTATGTTTTATTCAGGGAAAGCTCTGTACTTCCATAAACAGCACCACCGGAGGCTTCATTGCTTTTACTCACACCTATAACAAAGCCAGAGCCGGAACTTTTTATATGAATTCTGTCGTAATAGTTATATTGAGCGCTAGCAGGTGAAAGAGCAATAAAATAGTCACCGGTTTGTGCGGCAGATACATTTACTAAAAATGATAAATAAACATTACCGGAGGATATTCCTACAGATGTGAAATTGTTATAAACATCCTCACCGCTCGTTGTCATTGCAACTGAATTTCCAGCATTATACAAATAATTTGGAAGCGTTAATCCGTGTGAAGAAACAATTAAAGGATTAGTTGTATTACTTCCACTTAGCATCCAGCCATGAGTTAATAACGTATCTCCTGCCGGATAATCAAAATTTTCAGTAAACAATAAATTTAACGAAGCTACTGAACCGCTTACAGTTACATTCTGTGCAGTTGCTCCCCCGCCGGAATTTGATATACTTTCACTATTATAAGCGCCGTCGCTTAATCCTGCCTTCAGTCTTACATAAATAGTTGTGTCTGACAGAGTTCCTCCTGTGTAAGCAATATCAAGAGTTCCGCTAAAAGTTGAACTATCCGAAGAGACCTCGTAATTAGTAGACCCTGTTACAGTAATATTTCCGGAAGCCGGAGTAAGATTAGCTCCACTTAAAGTATAACTCTGTACATCAGATGGACCATTACCAACAGTATACGTAAAATTAGTTAAGCTAGCAGGTGAGACTGCAATTGTTGGAGTCGAGGGTGGGGCAGCAGCAA
>CAZRMA010000228.1:2970-6486 GCA_964600655.1 uncultured Ignavibacteriaceae bacterium | reverse complement strand
AATGAATACCAATGTTTGTTCCGATTCCACCTGATTTTTCCTTCACTCCCTTCCACGAGTAATCATACCATGTACCCCGCGAAGTTATATACGTTAAACTAACCTGATATTTTTTTGAGGTACTGGATGATTTTAATTTCTTCTTTAATTCGACAAGACTTTCGTGGACCCTGAGTTGCAATATTGTATAAACCCTACAGCCAGTCTCAGATTCTAGTTCTTGGAGAGCATCCAAATTCCAGGGATTTAAAACTAATGGTTTTTCGCAAATTGCATCGGCACCTATACGTAATGCAAGACGAATGTGAGCATCGTGTAAATTATTCGGCGAACAAATTGTTAAATAATGAGCACGCCTTGCATCTCCGATCCTTCTAAGCTTTTCCAAATGCCTGTCAAATCTTTCAAACTCAGTAAAAAAGCTGGCGTTAGGAAAAAATTGATCCATAATACCTACCGAATCATGAGGATCGACGGCTGAAATCAGATTATTTCCAGTTTCCTTTATTGCTTTTAAATGCCTTGGGGCAATATATCCGGCTATCCCGGTAATAGCGAAATTCTTCATTTAGTAAGAACCTTTTTATTTATACATTATATCTTAAAAAATAGAAATTTTAATGTGACTTATTTCAAAGCGATTATGTGTTATAATTGTTGGCTTTCATCACTTAGCAATCATTCTATAATTGGCAACATAGTTATTATTATTGATTGCCACAAGATTATAACTTTCAATATTTACCGCTGATAAGGTCAACTGATTTCATTGTAAAATTGTTTTTCAGCCTTGATAATTTCCGTGCGTACGGATAAGAGTGCTCCGCATGAATTTTACCCTAGAAAAACAACCCAATTCATTTCTTAGAATAAATGTTTACGAATGTAATCTGTATTTGTTTATATAGTACAATTCTTGTTTATAAATATAATTGATCGCGTTATGGACAGATTAATTTTAATTAATATCACCTAAGATAATTTTTAAATATATCTAACTTTTTATGTCCACAAATATGGTGCCTATAAAATTCCATACTCTAATTAAATTTTTATGAGTGTGGTTTATATCATTTTGAAACATGAATTCTAATAACTAATTGAGATAAAATTTGTGTCTATTTCTTGTATTCTTTTATTGGGAATCCGCCAATAGTTAATTCTTAATTATTTTTGAATATTGCCTTATTTTTCTTTCTAGAGTAATATTTTGTAGGATTAATAAAGACTTTATTTGTTATAAAAATAATTATTAAAATTAGTTGAAAAATTGTAATTTTGTGCTTTATATTATTTAATATAAGCTGGAATTAAATAATAATATTATTAATTGGGCTTAACAAGTTAGCAAGGTCTTTCAGTAAATATATTATCCGGAAGTCATTGGTATTATTTTTGATGATCTTCCTTGAATTAACAAGAATAAAAGCTATTTATCCTAAATAATTAAAGAGAAAATCATTTGAAAAGGCAGTTAAATTCCATATTATCTTATCTGCCGATCAAAAATAAGCCTATTTTTATTACAGGACACGGCCGAAGTGGTACTTCCTGGATAGGAAATATTATGGGGCAGGCTCCAGGTGTATTGTACTATATTGAGCCATGCAATCCCAAAGTGGTACCTTATGGAGATTATTTTGATTGGTTTAAATACGTAAAGCCTAACAACAGCGACCCTTATTTAGAAAGGACACTGGATCCAGCTTTTAAAGGACTAATAACTTATGGAAGCAAATGGATAAGGCAACCATATCGCAGGTTTTTGCCAAACCGTAGAGTAGTAATAAAAGAGGTGGCATCTTTTATGTCAATTCTATGGATATATAAGCGCTATCAACCAGACATTCTGTTAGTGGTAAGACATCCTTGTGCAGTAGCTTTATCTGAAAAGAAAAAAAATACTCCGATAGATAGACCAATAAAAGAGATTTTAAAGCAAACAGACCTAGTAGAAATGCATCTCAAACCTTACGTGAATGTATTGAAAAAAGCAAAAACGCCTTTTGAAATTTATGGCGCATTATGGGGTGCTAGAAACAGAGTAATTGCGAATTTGATTCCAGATTATTCAGAATGGAACACAATATTTTACGAAGAACTTATTCGGGATCCTATTGGATATTTCCGCAAGATCTTTGATAATTTTAATCTATCTTTGACAGATAAAGTTCAAAAATATATTAATATGTCTACGAATGAACAAAAACCCGGGATTTACTCAACATTCAGGATTGCTAAAAATCAGATTGATAAATGGAAGCGAGAAATGACACCAGATGAAATTGAACAAGTTCGGAATTTTGTGGAACCTTTCAATTTGCCTTTCTATAGTTTAGAATCAGATTGGAGTAAAGATTAAAAATATATTTTAAGAGAATAGAAGAAAATCCTTCCATAAGTGTAAAACTAATAATTGAAAAGAAAAAATAATTAATTTTATTACTTAAGATAATTAAAGGATTATTTAGTAGAATTATTCTAGGTCAGGCTTTATATTAAAGTCTGTAAGTTGCTGATGCATAGCATCGACAAACAGAGTACACTATTCTCCGTTTTCTCAGGCTGTTATATAAAAAGTCAAGTGTTGAGTCGAAATCTTAATCAAAAAGTATTCTTATATTTTTAAGAAAAAATCTGTTATTAACAGTTGCTGATTATATCGGCACTGCAAATTGTCTATCAAGAACTATGATAAGGCGAGGCTGTAATCTGACCGAAAACTCACTGTAGCTCTGAGTAATATCAGATGACTGCTGAGCCACAGGCTCTGTGAGTAGGGCTGAGGTAACAGTCCTCGCCTGAAAAATTGTAATTCTTTCAGCCGTTGTTCTTTGAATATTTATTTAATTAAGCAACCAAAGCGTTAATGTAATTGTCCTGGTATAACCAAACGTGTCTTATTCTTCTGAGCAATTTTTTTGCAACACGGATAATAGCTTTTTGCTTTGGCATCTGTTTAATAGGTTCATTAAATCTCAGAGTAAGAGCCGGATCCTTCTTTACAGCAGTCCAGGCAGCCTCAACAAGAATAGGACGAAGGAACTTGTTGTGGCGGAAAGAGATTCCCCTGCTGTATTCAGTCTCACCGGATGAGTAAACTGAGGGAACAAGACCAACATAGCTGCATAGCTGTTCAAAACTATGAAAACGCTTAATGTCAATTAGTTCAGTATAAAGAGACATAGCAGTAATAAAGGCAATACCGGGAACAGAGATCAGGGAGTTGATAACAGGAGCAATATTATCACTTTTTGCTTCAGCCCTTAACTGTCTGAGTACTACTTTAAGATGTTCTCTTGTCTGGTGTAGCTGTAAAAGAAGATTATCAAAGGTAAACTGCCCTACAGAGGATGAAAGCTTAACAGACTGAAGCCAGTGAATAAAGTAACCGGACCAGAGGGAGTTTGTAAGGTGTTCTTTAGGAATAATGATACCGTAATTATACAGAAGCATCTTTATCCTGTTCTTAATCCTGGTTTGTTGTTGTACAAGCCGAAAACGAAGACGCATAAG
>CAZRMA010000228.1:0-2870 GCA_964600655.1 uncultured Ignavibacteriaceae bacterium | reverse complement strand
CCTTTAATAATAATTTATTTAGTAATATTAATAAGAGACTTTTTAACATAACATCTGACCCAAAGGTGTTCTAACGATTGGTAGTATTCAAGTTGTTCTGAAATTGATCTTTTGTTATCTTCATAAGAATTTGAAAATAGAAATGTTTGAAACAGGTCACTCTACTTATTCGAAGAAACCAGATGAACTTATTATGATGCATAATTACCCTGGTCATATAAATAATAACTATGTGTTTTTGTTTGAGGCAAAAATATTAATGGACTATTATCTGTTAATTGATAGAGTCATTAAACTTTTGTACAGATATAATTAAAATATTAGCAAAATGTTTAGTACTTTATGATTTATGGAGTGTCACTCAATCTTAAGTCATAATGGAATGGTTAAAACATATAAATATTATTAAGATAGAAATTTTGTTTTAATTTTTTAGTATAATCTGGTAATATTCTTAAAAAAGTTATTATTAATTACATGTTTAAGCAAAAATTATCATTTAATCATAAAAAATAGCATGAATAATTATAAATTTGCAATTGTAACTCCGGTCAAGAATGAAATTAAATTTTTTCCTAAAACCATTAATTCGATATTAGATCAAGAGGTCAAACCAACTAAATGGATCATAATTGATGATGGGTCTACAGATGGAACTACTGAATTAATTAAGCGATTAGAATCCAATTATAATTGGATTCAAGGTTTTTATAGGCCACCTGATGATAAAAGAAAGCCAGGTGGTGAATCTGTTCTGAGTATAGGTATAAAAATGTTAAGATTAGATGATTACGCTTTTATTGTACGTATGGATGGGGATTTGGAATTTAGTTCATCCTATTTCCAAAAATTAATCGAAAGGTTTGAAAAAGATAATAAACTGGGGATAGCAAGTGGAGTTTGCTTCATTACTAGAAATGGAAAACATATAGAAGAAAAACATGCCAGGTTTCATACTCGGGGGCCATTAAAGACTTACAGAACTCAATGTTTCAAAGATATAGGTGGACTCGAGAGTTGTTTAGGGTGGGATGCAATCGATGAACTTAAAGCTAACATGCTCGGATGGAAAACTTACAGTTTCCCAGATCTAATGATTTCTCATCTTAAGAAAACCCAAAGTGCGGGTGGTCCTTTCAAGGGAGGCAATAACCATGGCATCGCAGTATATAATGCTGGTTATCATCCTTTATTTGTAATATTTAAGGCTTGCTCCATATTATTATTCAGACGTTTTAAGACTGCAGGTATTGGAATGTTATGGGGCTATTTTTCATCATTGGCAAGTAGAAAGCCTAGACCTGTAGATAAGGAATTAATAAAGTATACTAGAAAACAGCAAATGAACAGGCTAATAGGGAAAGAATCAATCTGGAAAGGATATTATTAATTTTCCAATTAAATACAAAAGCAATAAGATTTACAGCAAGTAATAGTTGAAATATGAGCAATGATAGTTTGAAAGTATGTATGGTAGAATCTGCAATGGGAAATGATTATTCATTTTATTTGTGTTCTGCAATGAAGGCAGCCGGGATAGATATTAGAATGGTTGTTCCTGAAGATCGGGAAGTAAGATTTAAGATAGAATTTCCATTAATTAAGTTATCCCCTTCTAAAAAATCATCCGTAAGCAGATTAAATAAGTTAATAAAATATATTAATTATTTAATAAAATTGTTTTTCTATATTAAGAGAAATAAATTTAATGCCGTCCATTTTCAGTTTCTTAGAAGAATAGAAACAGAAAGTTTTTTTATCTTATTTTTAAGACTGATGGGTACCAGATTAATTTATACTGTGCACGATGTGTCCCCTTTGAATAAAAGCAGACTGCATAATCTGTTGAGTGTCATTATATATAAATCTGTTAATATTTTGATTGTTCATTCGAATAAAAATAGGCAAATGTTACTCGAAAAAGTCTCGTTGAAGCCTGATAAGATCAGGACAGTTTTTCATGGAAATTTCAATGATTATGTACCGGCAAAATCCTTAACAAAAAATGAAGCAAGAAAATATTTCGGGTTAAATAATGAAGAGAAGGTTTTATTATTCTTTGGTTTTATAAAAGAATACAAAGGTTTGGATATGCTTTTAGAAGCAGTTGAGATAGCTTCAAAATCGGTTGATAGGCTAACTCTAATTATTGCAGGTGCGGCAGAATCAAAAAAAATAGTTGACGGTTATGAGAGAACAATTTCCGAATTGCCAAAGAATATTAAGGTAATTTACCATTCCGAATTTATTCCTCATGACAAAGTTGCAAATTATTTTATGGCAAGTGATATTCTTGTTTTACCTTATAAAATTATCTCTCACAGTGGTGTATTACACCTTGCCTATTCATTTGGACGTGCTATAATAGGGACGAGAGTAGGAGATTTTGAAGAATTTATCGAGGATGGAAAAAGTGGTTTTATTGCTGAGAAGAATGATTCGCAAGGAGTGGCAGATGCCATCCTTCGCTTTTACTCTAATCCAGAGAATGTTGACAAAATGAGTTTATACGCTCAAAATCTAAATGACACAAAATATTCCTGGGAAAACATCGCTTTGACAATGAAAGGAATATATCAACAATTTAGATTTTGATACCTTTAATCAAAAAAAGGTAATTATATAAGTATTAATGAAACCTTATTTGTATACTATTTGTATTTTTAATGGGCTAAAATAAAGAATGATTTTCAAATTAAATTTTAAACTAACACTAATTTAGTTTTCATTACTTTATAACATAACTGACCTATTTTCGTTAAACCCATGAAAGTTTTATTTATCAGCTCATTAAAACAATGTTCAATATTAACTCAATCAAAACTTTTATGCTCAATTGTTACTTTAGCTCATTTTCTTTCAAAAACGTA
>CAZRMA010000227.1:0-6493 GCA_964600655.1 uncultured Ignavibacteriaceae bacterium | reverse complement strand
GATATTGCTTTTTTACCTATGAATCTGCCTTATACAATGACACCTGAAATGGTTGCAGACGCTGCTAAATCATTTAAGCCCAAAATATTATATCCTTATCATACCGGGGATACAGATATATCAAAGTTGGTTGATTTGATGAAAGATACAAAAGAAGTTGAAGTGCGGATTAGAGAAATGAAATAAAACACTTTTCACAAAATCTTGAAGTATATTTTTTAATAAGATTTATAAATTAACAATTCTTGATAGCTTGAGAATATATTTATTTTTGGTTAACATTGAAAAAAATAAATTCTTCTCATTTTCGTTTTCTCTTCAATAAATTTTACTCAGAAACAAATGATCAAAAGATACATTATATTTATAATCATTCTTTTGCAAAACTCTATTCTATTTTCTCAAAATCCAAATTTGCAGTTCGATCACTTCCAGCTTGAAAACGGTATTTCACAATCAACTGTCCAGGCAATAATGCAGGATAAAGACGGCTTCTTATGGCTAGGTACTAAAGACGGATTAAATAGGTTTGATGGATGTAAATTTTACGTTTATAATTTTTCTAAGAGAGACTCCAGCACAATTTCTGATGGTTTTATTCGAGCTATATTTCAGGATTCATTCGGAAATATTTGGATTGGAACAAATAATGGCTTAAATAAATATTCTATCGAAAAATCTTTTGATAATAATTTAAGAGTTAAATTTATTCATTACTTTCATGATGATGCAGATAAAAATAGTATTAGTCATAATGAAGTTAGAACAATCTCCCAAACCAAGAATGGCGACTTGTGGATAGGAACTTTCTCAGGATTAAATAAAGTAAGCGTTGAAGAATTAGTTGCAAAAAATAAAGATAATACAAAATTAAAATTTATTTCATTTCTTAATGACCCCAATAATAATAATAGTATAAGCCATAATAATATTTCCTCTTTAGTTGAGGATCGGGATGGGAATTTATGGATTGGCACTTTGGGTGGGGGCTTAAACAAGTTTAATATTCAGTCAAACATTTTTACACGTTACCTGCCGGATGAAAATAATACTAATAGTATTTCCAGTCCTTATATTATGGCACTATACTGTGATAAGAAAAATAATTTATGGATTGGAACTTACAATGGCGGATTGGTTAAGCTTGAAATAAAAAACGATAAACTTACTGTCTATCAACACTCAGATAATGAAAACAGCATTAGTGATGATCGAATATTTTCTATCCGGGAAGATAAAGATGAAAATTTATGGTTAGCTGCTTTTGGAGGCGGCATAAATAAATTTGATATTAATAAAAATTCATTTAAAAATTTTCAAAATAATTTGCATGATGAAAAAACGATAAAAAATGATTTTGTAAGATGTATTCTTATTGATAAATCAAACAATTTATGGGCAGGCACTAACGAGAGTTTAGAAAAAACAAATTTAAACCCGCCAAAATTTTTTCATTACAAAAATAATCCATGGGATCAGAATTCATTACAGGATAATCACGCACTTTCAATTCTGGAAGATCATAATAAGAACATCTGGATTGGAACAAACAAAGGATTAGATAAGCTTGATTTTAATAAAAATGAATTTCATCATTATGAAATAAAACATAATAATCCCAAAAGTGATGGTGGTTTCATTCAAGCTATCTTCGAAGATTCAAATCAAGATATATGGATAGGAACTTTCGGGGGTGGAGCTTACAAGTTTGATAAAAACAAAAATGCTTTCAAGCAGTATCTTCATAATTATAATAATCCTAATAGTATTATTGATAACAGAATTGTTTCAATAAACGAAGATAACGAAGGAAATATCTTACTTGGTTCAAACATTGGAATTTGTAAGATCAATAAACGCACAGAAAAATTTTCTTATTTTATATATAGTCCTAAAGATTCTGCAATTCTTTCCGGGGAAAGAATAAATGTAATTTGTAAAGGCAGTAAAAATATTTTCTGGATTGGCAGCACGGATGGGTTGGTAAAGATTAATGAAAATTGTTCTTGCGAAAAATTTATTAATGATGAAAATGATTCTACCACAATAAGCAAAGGTAATGTTAATTCTATTTTAGAAGACAAAGATGGCAACCTGTGGATAGGCACTGATGATGGTCTAAATCTTTATGATAAAAGAACAGAAAAATTCATTAAGTTCATAATTAATAACGACTCACAAAATACAGGCATTGCAGCCATTTTACAGGCAGATGATGGAGCTATTTGGGTGAGCACACAAAAAGGGTTGTCAAAATTTTATTATAATTCAGGGACTAAAATTTCTTTTGTAAATTATGATATTAGCGATGGCGTTCAAGGGTTTGATTTTAATGACAATGCAGCCTTTAAAGGTAAAGATGGATTGCTTTATTTCGCAGGAATGAATGGATTTAATGTCTTTAATGCTTCCCATCAAAAAGTAAATAAGTATTTACCCAAAGTTGTTTTAACATCATTTAAAAAATATGATAAGGAAGTTTTATCGATTGATGCACTATTAAGGTTGAAATCATTGGAACTTTCGTATACAGACCGATTTTTTTCATTTGAGTTTGCCGCTCTTGAATTTACTAATCCGGCAAGGAATAGATATGCATATATGATGGAAGGTTTTGATAAAGATTGGAATTACATCGGAAATCGTCAATATGCAAGCTACACAAATCTTGATCCGGGTAAATATATATTTAAAGTTAAAGCTTCAAACAACGACGGCATCTGGAATGAGGATGCAGCTTCATTAATTTTAATTATTACACCACCTTTTTATCAAACCTGGTGGGCTTATTCTATTTATGGGATAGTTTTAATTTTTGGTTTTTATTCGGCTCGAAGATATGAATTGAATAAAAGAATAAAAATTGAAGAAGAAAACTTAAGAAAAGAAAGAGAGCAAACCAGGTTAAATGAAATTCAATTGCGTGCCGAAGCTGCCGAATACAAAGCAAAAATAATTGAGACTGAAAAAGAAGTTGAAAAACAGCACATAAGGACCAGAATTGCAACAGATCTGCATGATGAAATCGGGAGTAATTTAAGCAGCATCATGTTGTTAACATCATTAATGGATAATAATTTAAAAGAAAATAAAACTGCCGGCCAATATATAGGCAATATTTATAATGCGGCAAAAGTATCTGCTGAAGCTATTAGAGATATTGTTTGGTTTATAAATCCTTCTTCTGATAGTGTAGGAAGATTACTTTCAAGAATGAATGAAACTGCAAATACGATGTTGAAAGGACTAACATATACTGTTAACAGCTCCAAGATTGAAAAAA
Source organism: uncultured Ignavibacteriaceae bacterium (assembly GCA_964600655.1). Lineage (GTDB taxonomy): Bacteria > Bacteroidota > Ignavibacteria > Ignavibacteriales > Ignavibacteriaceae > CAVSWT01. The sequence goes on along the minus strand of CAZRMA010000227.1, from coordinate 3,210 downwards.
TTGATAAGCTCACACCTGAAATAAAAAGAAATTTATATTTATCTTTTAAAGAAATACTAAACAACATAATTAAACATTCTCTAGCTAAAGACGTACAAATTAATATTTGGGAAGAAAAAAATATTTTTAATTTGTCGGTTAAGGATGACGGAATTGGTTTTGATGAAAATGAAGTTGTATTAGGAAATGGGTTAAAGAATATAAAATCCCGAATGAAAAAAATCGGGGGAAATATTGAAATTAAATCACACAAAAATGAAGGCTCATTAATTCTAATCAAAGTTGAAATGGCGTAATTACGTGATTGAAAATCTTTTCTTTTATAATTAGAATTTTTTTAGACCAATTCTATTTTAATATAAAACTAAACTATGCCCGATAAAATCAAAATTATCCTGGTTGAAGACAACAAACTTTTTAGAGAGACACTTTTCAATTTCTTAAATAATAATAATTTTAATTGCACTCATGCTTTTGCTTCTTGCGAAGAAGCCATATCTGAAATTAATAAACAAAATTTATATGCCGATGTAATATTACTTGATATTGGATTACCTGGAATGAGCGGTATAGAAGGGATTAAACCATTTAAAGAAATTATAGAAGATGTTAAAATCATTATGCTTACTATCCAGGATGATGATGACAGTGTATTTAAAGCAATTTGTAATGGAGCTTCAGGTTATTTATTAAAAGACTCAACGTCAGAAAAAATTATAGAATCAATTAACGAGGTTTTAAACGGCGGTGCTCCGATGAATTCTTCAATTTCATTAAAAGTACTTAACATGTTTAGAGAATTTGTTCCCGAAAAAAAAGATTACAATTTGACTGAAAGAGAAAACAGTATTTTAATTTTATTGACAGACGGCCTTTCAAAAAAACAAATCTCGGAAAAACTTTTCATTAGCTATCATACAGTTGATTCGCACATAAGAAATATTTATGAAAAGCTTGAAGTTCATTCATCAAGCGGAGCAGTAGCTAAAGCATTAAAAGAGGACTTAATCTAATTTGTTCCAATCTTAATTTTAATTCTATACACATAACATCATGAATGGTTGAATGACTTAATGAAAGGAAGATGGGTATTTTTAACTTAATAAGTTTGAACATTCAATAATTCTTCCAATAAATCAATCGAATTAATAATTTTTCTAACTTAAAAATTTGTAACAAGTAATAAACCATTCAAATCTTCCAGCATTTAAAATCACGTATTTACGTTATTGATATATTTATAAACCAATTATAATTTGAACAGTGTTTGCACAACGACAAAAATATTCGTCAATAAGTAATGAAAAATAATTTTGTTATAAAACTTATAATCTGTTCACTACTTGCTTTCTCGTGTAAAGAGAAAAAGCCAACAGAACCAGAACAAAATAATGAAACCCGTACCGATTCAACATTAATAGTTGATAAATATGAACTGCCTGCAGGACAAACTGAAGCTTTCCCCGCTGCATACGAAATTATTGCTGAAAAAGATATCGATATTAATGGGAGCTTGGTTATCGCAGGAGATAAGCCCGGTGATTTTATTATTCGTTCGCGAAACGGTAATATCAGAATAAGTGGTACTGTTATCGTTCAGAAAGATACGGTACAGTTAACCAAACACAAACAATTCATTTCTGAAAATTTCAAACTCGGAAAAAAATCTGCTGCGCAAGGAACAAATCTTTCTTTCATCGTGGATCGACCAGGAGGTAAAATCGTATTTGACGCACATGCCCAGGTAAGATCAGGAGATGGCACAAGTCCGTTAGACGAAATAATCAGGTCTGGAGAAGAACACTATGTTGGAAGCGTTGGTGCACCCGGAGGTGATATTATAATCCGGGCGATTGGCGGATTAATTCATATAGAAAATATAAACCAGTTCACCAAACCCTTATTCATTCTTGGCAATGGTGGAAATGGAGCGAATGTTGTGATTGACCGTAACACTTTCCAAACATCAGCCACAAAACTCGACATTACAGGAGGACGAGGTGGTGACTCAGGTATTCTGTTGTTGGAAGCTGAAACAATTGAAGGGATCCCCACTGTTACTCAAATATCAAGCGGTTTCGATATGCTTACTGGCGGAATTGGTGGAGATGGGGGCTCGGCATTCTGGTTCAATTCCAACAGGCCCGTTTTTGGCAACACAGAAAAAATAAATACAACCTATGCTCTCCAGGAGATCAACTTTCGCGGTGGTGATGGCGGGAACGGAGCAGTGATAGGTGGAAATGGTGGATTTGCAGCTTATTGGGGATTTAGGGTGATCAATGAGCGAGATGATCCTATTGCTTCTGTTAAAGTTACCGGGGGAAATGGTGGAGATGTATTCGGTTCACCAATCCCTGTCTATTTTGCAATAGGTGGTGATGGAGGTGAATATTTCGCTTGGGGAAACTCAGGTTGGAATGGGGTTCCTCAAGATAGCGGAGGTCCGATAAATGGAGCAGATGCAGGTGATGTTTCAGGATATGGCGGCAATGGAGGAGATGTTCATGAAGACGTAATGTATTACAGTGCAATAGGTGGGGATGGAGGCAATAGTATAGTTGCCCGGAATGAGATTATTCAGAAATTATCTTATTTTGGATTCACACTAAGTGGTGGGTTTGAGAATCAGGGTCTTCTTTTTATAGTAAGTGGTTTCGGGGGAAAGGGTGCAGATAGCGGGTGTAATGGATGTCCGGGTGGAAATGGTGGGAATTCAGGCAATGTTTTGGCAGTAGGAGGAGTGGGAGGGAATGTACCCAATCGTCCCGGTACACGCGGAGGCCGTGGCGGAGATGTTTGGGATGTAGTGAGTTGGTTTCCAGATCCCTCTAATCCTATTATTGAGGAAAATCAAAAAGGCGGCGATGGAAATCCCCCGGGGAAAGGTGGGTGCAGTCTGGCAGTGGCCACTTCTCCCGGATCAGGAGGAAATGGATATCTGCCTGGAGATGATGGACAGTTTCTGAATGTCTCAACATTAGGTGATAATGCACATTGCGATGGCGATGGTAATCAGTGCGGTGAAGATTTGGAATGTGATGCGGATACCACCACCATGACTTCATGTACAGCCATAGGTGCAACCACTACATTTTACAGAAAAACGGCACAGCTCTTTGATACAAATGGCAATCCAATTGCTTTTTGGGAGGGAAATCTAACACTAACTGTTTTAGAGCGAAATTCTTTTAACACCTCACCAACTGT
>CAZRMA010000226.1:2712-6507 GCA_964600655.1 uncultured Ignavibacteriaceae bacterium | reverse complement strand
TTATTAAAATTTCATTTAAGTATTTAAAATTATGCTTTTTTTAATGAGGCTTTTTAAAAAAAGTAGCTTGGCTTTGTTCCGCAACATAGTTCTAAAATCAGGATTGCTAATTCATTTCTCATTTAAATATTAAAATCCATAAATTAGCACGTTTGAAATTCGATCTCTTATTATATGGAGGAAGTATGAAATCCAGGATTACTGCTTATATATTGATTTTATCTGCCGTTTTTATTGCATCAATTTATCCGCAGAAAAAAGAAAAGAAAGAGGAGAAAAAAGACCGGCACACATTCACAATGGTTTATGAAATAGGTGCCACTTCAGTAAAGAACCAGGCAAAAACCGGAACTTGCTGGGATTTTGCAACTCAATCGTTTCTGGAAAGTGAAATTATGCGGTTGCACAATAAGAAATATGATTTGTCTGAAATGTTCAATGTAAGATATACTTACCCCTTAAAAGCGGAAAGGTATGTTAGATACCATGGAAAGTATCAATTCGGAGAGGGTGGACAGGCACACGACGTTTTAAAAATATTCGACACTTACGGTGCTGTTCCCTATTCTGTTTATCCAGGACTTGAGCCAGGTGATTCACTTTATGATAACACCGAAATGGATGCGGTTTTAAAATCGGTACTTAAAACAATTGTAGAAAGGAAAAAGATTACACAGCATTATAAGCAAATTGTTAATGCAATCTGCGACATTTACTTAGGAAAAGTACCGGAAAAGTTTGAATATGACGGTAAAGAATATACACCTAAAAGTTTTGCTAAAAGCTTAGGTATCAATACCAAAGATTATGTTGAAATAACTTCATATACGCATCACCCTTTTTATTCTAAATTCGTTCTGGAAGTACCTGATAATTGGGAAGAAGGTGAATATTATAATGTCCCTTTGAATGATCTTATTAAAATTATGGATAATGCTTTAGCGAACGGCTACTCGATTGCATGGGATGGAGCCGTAGGAAAAGATAATTTTTACAGAAAAAAAGGTTACGCTGTAGTTCCGATTGATGAAAGCGATACTTCCAGTACCGGACCCGAAAAAGAAAAAGATGTTACTCAGGAAATGAGGCAAAAAGCCTACGATGATTATACAACTACCGATGACCATCTAATGCATATAGTTGGGTTAGCACAAGATCAGGCTGGAACAAAATTTTATTACACAAAAAATTCATGGGGTATAAAAGATAAAAGATACAACGGGTACTGGTATATGTCGGAACCATTTGTAAAATTAAGAACCATAGCAATCCTGGTTCATAAAGATGCCATACCAAAAGAAATAAGAGGTAAATTAGGTCTTTAAATTTGGAGATTAAAATATTTAATTACATTTAACTTTTTATAGAAAAGGCAGTTGATAAAACTGCCTTTTACATAAATTATTTAAAAGCAGTTTATTTATTCTCATTCACCGCTAACATTCTTCAAAATTTCTATTACCAGATTTTTCAAATCATTTATTTCATAAGGCTTTGATAAATAGTGAGTCATTCCCCCGGAGAGAAATTTCTCTTTATCTCCTTCCATTGCATACGCTGTTACTGCAACAATCGGAGTATGTTGATAATTTTCTATTTTCCTAATTGCTTGAGTTGTTTCTATACCATTCATACCATAGCCTAAACCGACATCCATTAATATCATCGCATAATTATCTACTTTTACCATATCTAATGCTTTAAAGCCGTTCTCTGCAAAAGCCAGCTCACATATATTATTAAGTACAATTTTGATTACTTCAACACCTAAATTATCATCTTCTACAACTAAAACTTTTTGCAAACCCATTTATTTTACACCTCTTCTGTTACTATAAAATTGTACGTTTTAACCATGAGTTCTCTTCATCGAAAAAAATTATCAATTCAAAAAGATTACTATTTTTATTATTAAAAAACTGCATGAATAGCAGCCAAAATTTACAAATTAAGATTAAGAAAAAATATTTATTCTAAATTATTCGAATCATCCTGTTCTCTTTTTTATAAATATAAAATACATAATGGATTAATAATTTGTCAAATCAGAAGAATTTATAACCTTCCACTTAATATTCTCTGTATCACAAAACAGTTAGATTTAACAATTTCTTATTTAGATTTGAACTTATTTTATTTTTAATTTGAAATTTGGATATCAATCATTTTGAGGAAACTATGAAACGCATTTTAATTGCCGCTTTAATATTATTTTTTTCTTTGGGACTTACGGAATCGCATAAAAGCAGCTCACACAAACATTTGGTAAAACTTCCAAAGTACAGCCATATAGTAATTGTTATTGAAGAGAATAAAGATTACAGCCAAATTATAGGAAATGAAGCTGCACCATATATCAATAATGTTTTGGTAAAAGAGGGTGCAAATTTAACTCATATGTATGCTGAAGAACATTTTAGCGAAGGAAATTATTTCTGGCTGCTTTCAGGTAGTGATCAGGGCGTCGGGCATTTTGATGTAACACCGACAACAAAAAATAATAAGAATTATCCTTTTAAGACTTGTAATCTTGGCCAGCAGTTAATTAAGAATGGTTATACATTCAAAGGTTATTCGGAAAGCCTTCCTGAAGTCGGAGATACAATTTCGAAAAAGGATTATTACGCAAGAAAACATGTTCCATGGATAAGTTTTGGAAATATTCCAAACAGTAAAAACATTGAATCATCCTCTAATCTTCAGTTTAAACAATTTCCTGAAGATTTTAATAAGCTGCCTACGGTAAGCATTGTAATTCCTAATTTGATCCATGACATGCATAATGGTAAACCGCCTAAAAGTGTAAGAGACGGAGATGATTGGCTTAAAGAAAATTTGAATAATTATTACCAATGGGCAAAAACCCACAACAGTCTTTTGATAATAACATTTGATGAAAATTCCGATAAAACTCACTACTCTGGTTACACTGACCCGGCAAGTAAAAATCATGATATCAGGAATAGAATCCCTACAATAATTGCAGGAGCTAATATTAAACCGGGGAATTATGCCGAAGGGAAAGGAGTTACACACGTAAACCTATTACGAACTATAGAGACAATGTACGGCTTGCAAAATTGCGGATACCAACAGGCTAATGCTCTTAAATATGGAATTACAAATGATTATATTATTACAGATATTTTTAACAAATAAAATTTTGGGAGAAATTATTTTATATTTTTGAATAATTAAGAAGGATAATTACAAAAGGCTGTTCCCATTTTGTACTAAGTACCTGTTTAATGAAACAGCCTTCTGTAAATTTATTTTTTGATCAAGTTTTACTTAAGAAGTTTATATAAAACCAGGCTATTTAATTTTACAACTTTAAAGTCTATGAACCCTGCTTCATCAGCTAAGTTTTTAATGAACTCTGCCTTTAGCCTATGCTCAATAGGGGGTCCGAAATCTTCCTGCTTATAATCCCATTCTAAGAGTGAAGTTCCTAAAACTGAAACTCGAAATGCTTCTTTTAATGCTTTTAAGTAATCGTCAACTTCATGAAAGACGACACCGAAAAAAGTCATATCAAATTCGTTGTCTTTAAAAGGAATTTTTTCCGCAGGGGCGAGATGAAATTCACCATCAGAGACATGTTTCTTAGCTGCTTCGATCATTTCCGGATTTGTATCTACTCCTGCTACTTTAATTCCATGATTATGGAAAGCTTCTGCAAACAAAGCACTGCCGGTTCCAACATCAAGTACAGACTTAATATTTTTTTCCAGACATAAATCTATTACCCGATCAACTTCAAGACGTGCGACTCTTTCCGGGGAACGAAGTCTG
>CAZRMA010000226.1:0-2702 GCA_964600655.1 uncultured Ignavibacteriaceae bacterium | reverse complement strand
GCCTCTGTTGTATACCCTTTCATTATTAGAGGCATTGGTTTCATTTTCATAATGATGATGTTTATGAGTATTATTTTCTTCCATTTTCAATCCTTAAATTTTAAAGTATAAATTATTATTTAGCTCTTAAATACTGATTGGGCCATTGTATATCAGACTTCAACTGTTTTGCTGCATATAAAGGCCAGTACGGATTACGAAGCATTTCTTTCCCAAGTATTATCAAGTCCGATTGTCCAGTTCTTATTATATTCTCCGCTTGTTCGGGTGAAGTAATATAACCCACAGCACCGGTTAAAATGCCGACTTCTTTTTTTATCCTTTCTGAAAAAGGGACCTGGTAACCTGGACCGACCGGTATTTTAGCATCATCAACATTACCGCCGCTTGAACAATCGATTAAATCTACTCCCAAATCTTTCAGCCATTTTGATAATTGAACAGATTGTCCAATATCCCAGCCATCATTAACCCAATCGGTTGATGAAATACGAACAAACAAAGGAAGATTCTGGGGAATTGAATCCCTAACTGTTTTTGTTATTTCCAATGCCAGCCTACATCTATTCTCAAGGCTTCCGCCATATTCATCTTTTCTTTGATTTGAAAGAGGTGAAAGGAATTCGTGAATTAAATATCCGTGTGCGAAATGAAGTTCAATTAACTGGAAGCCGGCACGAACACTTCTTCCCGCAGCAATTTTAAACTGATTGATAACATTTTTAACATCATCCCTATCCATTTCTTTCGGATGCGGATAATTATCAGCAAACGAAACTGCACTTGGTGCAAGTGTCTGCCATCCGCCATCATTTATATCTACCGTTCCCTTACCTTTCCATGGTGAATAAGTTGATGCTTTTCTTCCGGCATGCGCCAGTTGAATTGCCGGCACTGAATTTTGAGACTTAATAAAAGAAGTTATCTTTTTATAAGCATCCGCGTGCTCTTCACTCCATATACCTGCATCATCGGGCGATATTCTTCCTTGCGGGGAAACAGCAGTTGCTTCCATAATTACTAAAGCTGCACCTCCAACAGCGCGACTCCCTAGATGAACAAAATGCCAATCCGTAGGCATGCCGTCTTCGCTTGAATACTGACACATAGGGGAAACCGCTATTCTATTTTTAAATTCTATTTCTCTAATTTTTAGAGACGAGAATAATACGCTCAATTTTAATTCCTTATTTATTATTAAACATTATCTATCCTGAATTACCCTCTTTAACATCCAATAAGGATAGGCTCTTGGTGGTTCACTTAACGCATCCAGCCGGCTAACTTCATCCGGTGTCATTTCCCAGTCTGATGTTTTTAAATTATCTTCAAGTTGCTCTTTGTTTTTAGCGCCGATAATTACTGAAGCAACTCCAGGTTTTCTTAACAAATAATTTAGAGCTGCTTGGGTTATTGTCGCATTATGATTTTTTGCTGTACTTTCCAATTCATCGACGATATCAAAACCTTTTTCTTCATCAAACTGCAAGAACTGATCTTGCGGATTTGTTCTTCTAGCACTTTCAGGACGCTTCTTCCCTCTTCTATATTTCCCAGTTAAAAATCCGCCGCCTAACGGGCTCCACGGCAATATCCCTAAGTTTTGATCAAGACTAAGAGGAACTAATTCATTCTCCAAATCACGTGCAATTAAAGAATAGAATGCCTGAAGAGTGACAAACTTTTCAAGACTTTGTTTATCAGAAATTGACAAAGCTTTCATCAGTTGCCAGCCGGTATAATTTGAAGCTCCGATATATCTAACTTTGCCATCTCTAACAAGATCATCTAATGCTCTTAGAGTTTCTTCAAGCGGCGTAAATGGATCGAAACTGTGAACCTGATATAGATCAATATAGTCGGTTCCTAATCTTTTTAAACTAGAATTGCATCCTTCAATAATATGATGCCTGGATAAGCCAACATCATTCGGCCCCTTGCCTGTCCGGCCCCTTACTTTAGTGGCTAAAATTATTTCTTTTCTTTTGTTACCGAGCGCTTTACCCAGCATTTCCTCCGCTAAACCTTCAGAATAAACATCAGCTGTATCGAAAAAATTAATACCCCCGTCTAATGCCGTCTTTATCAAAGTATTTGCATCTTTTTGTTCCAGCTCGCCTATTGCTTTCCAATACCCTCTTCCGCCAAAAGTCATTGCCCCAAAACAAATTTCCGAAACCTTAATGCCAGTATTACCTAAAAATCGCATTTTCATATTATCCTCCAATTATATTAATAAACTCAAAATTTACAAATTGGAAATTGTTTGAATATCATCAAATAAAATCCATTAATATCTCTTTACATAAATTATTAATAAAACATGATTAGCTAGTCTCAAATTAAATATATTGCCAGCAACTATGTTGTAACATATAGCAAAATTTTATAATGTTAATTATTCAATAACATAAAAATGAATGACAAATCTTTCAGATTATTTTTTTAATTTGGTTTGTATTTGGTGAAGCAAGATTGATTTGGATTCAATAAATGATAAAGAGTTTGTCTAAAAGCATATTAATGCAGGAGAGATTAAAGTACATTTAAAAAATTTATTTTTTAAATTGTAACTTTATATTGACTCAAAGATCATAATTTATTATAATATCTATTGTTGCCTGTAAATTTCTCCAATTTTTAGGGGAGTTATGAAGAGTAAAGTTTTTATTTTACTAAAATTCAAATTCGATTTTACGCTT
>CAZRMA010000225.1:0-6509 GCA_964600655.1 uncultured Ignavibacteriaceae bacterium | reverse complement strand
TAATATTGAAGGCCCACGCCAGGTTTTCGCTGAAGTGAACAATTTTTTAAATAGCAATGGTAAGTCTCCACATTTTAAGATTGATCTCGTTGGGCTTAAAAAAAACTCACAGCTTAACAGCGGATTGTACTCCATCGCCACCACTCCCCTAAAAGGTATTAAGAAAACTGATTTAGTAATTATACCAGCTATGTACGGTGACTTAAATAAAGCCATCGAGCAAAATAAAGAGTTTATACCCTGGATTATTGAGCAATACAAGCAAGGAGCTGAAATAGCAAGTTTATGCCTCGGAGCTTTTTTACTTGCCTCCACGGGATTATTAGAAGGAAGAAAATGCGCAACTCATTGGCTTGCTGCAAATGTATTTAGACAGATGTTTCCTGAAATTAATTTAGTTGAAGACAAAATAATTACCGATGAACAAGGAATTTATTCAAGCGGCGGGGCCTATTCTTCTTTGAATTTAATTTTATATCTCGTTGAAAAATATTCCGGTAGAGAAGCTGCTGTATTTTGTGCAAAAGCTTTTCAAATTGATATTCAGCGTGATAGTCAATCTCCGTTTATGATATTCACTGGACAAAAAGAGCACGATGATGATTCTATCAGAAAAGCGCAGGAATTTATTGAAACTAATTTTCAGGAAAAAGTTACTATCAATCAGTTAGCATCAATGCTTGCATTAAGCAGGAGAAATTTAGAGCGCAGATTTAAGAAAGCAACTTCTAATACCGTTACGGAATATATTCAGCGCGTAAAAATTGAAGCCGCAAAACTTAGTCTTGAATCATCAAGAGAAAATGTAAATGAAGTAATGTACAATGTTGGCTATCAAGATCCAAAAGCATTTCGCGTTACATTTAAAAAAATTACCGGATTATCACCAATTCAGTATAGAAAGAAATATAATAGAGAGATTGCAGCTTAATTATACCTAGAACTCGTTACTGTAATTAGTTATTTTCTGTAAGAAATGTTAATCAATTTCTGTATTCTTCCTTAAGTTCATTAATTAATTTAACAGCACTTTTTAACGGTGCTTGGTACATATCATTTGCTTTCGTAAGTAAAAACTGTTTTCGGTAAACACAAAAATTCGTAAATACCTTCAACTCTTTTTTATCATAAGATAACAATCTATAATTTTTATTTAAAAAAGAATCAAGAGAATTTCCGTTTATATCCGTGTACAAAATCTTGCTGAGTATTTCTCCATCAAAAATCGTCTCAATAAATTTAACTTTTTCCGGATAAGTTTGATTTTCAGTTTCCTGCTGATAGTTTAATACTTTTAATGCCTGGTCATAATCGGCTATGCTTTTTTGAATGGAATAATTTTTAAAATATTGTAATGAACCGGTAGAAATTAACTGATTCAAAGTTGATTGGTTCGGTATAAAATTTTGATAACTTAAAGCTTCGATACCATAATAATAGAGCTTACCTCCAGGCACTTTGTATAGATCTTGATGATTAAATAATATTAATAGTGTGTCGATTTTATTTACTGTTGAAAGGCTAGCATTTATTGCTTTATGTAAATTAAGTGTGTCCTGCCTAAGATCAGTTAAAAGTGAACCTGCATATTCTTCTGCTCTCTTGCTTTCGACATAATTTCCCCGGATGTTTTCTACAAAAAAACCAGCTGTTACCCCGAGAAAAACCATCAAGAACTGAAACAAGAAATTTTTATAATCTTTTTTATTAACCGGCTCGTCATTATTTTTCGATTTCTTGTCCGGTCCTATCTCTTTATTTTCATTTTGCTCATTTTCATGTGGAAGTTTCTTCATTCAGCCCTTTCTTTTTAAAATGAAAATTTATCAAATTGAAATTAAAAATTACAACGAAGATTTGGCTTCAATTAATTCGAAGGCTTGATGTCACTTCACTTCTAACACTACGAAAGAAATATCATCTGCTTGTGCCGTTCCATTCATCCACTGGTCTCCGGCAGCAACAAGTTTATTAATAATTTCTTCGGGATTATTTTCAGCTAAATTCTTAAAACTTTCTTTAACACGAGGATAATCAAACATTTCTTCTTTATCATTCATTTGTTCGGGCAGGCCATCGGTAAGCAGTAATATTTTATCTCCGCTTTTTAATTCTCTTTCAACTAAACTGTAATTGAATTTTCTCATAGCTCCCAATGGCATACCTTGTATAATAATTTCTTCAACTTCTTTACTGTCATTGCTGTAATAATAAATTGGGGGCATTCCAGCGCTTGTCACACTAAGCTTACATTTGTCTATCTTTATAAAACAAAACGACATTAAAATTCTTCCCAGCTTTATTTCTTTAATCATTCGGCTGCAATGGTTCATAAAATCCTGCAGTCCCAATTTTGATGAATCGGAAGTAAAAAATCCTTTCATTAGAGTAACCATTGTCCCTGCCTGAAGTCCATGCCCGGTTGCATCACCGAAAGCAATATCAAGTGTTCCGTCCTCCTGGACAATAAAATCGTAGTAATCCCCGCCTACTTCGGTAGCTGTACGCATAAACGCAGCAAGTTCAAGATTCGGAAGTTTGGGGAGTTCTTTCGGAAGCATAGATAGCTGAAGCTGTCTGGCTTCTTCAAGTTCTTTTGTCTTTCTTTCGTTCTCAACTTCTAATACTCTCTTCTCAGCTTCTGTTGCCTTTACACGTAACTCAGATTCTCTAATACGTGCCTTTTGTTCACGCCTTTTAATTTCAATTCTTCTTATAAAATATAAAAACCCCAAAAATGAAATTGTGTAAAATGCATAAGCGTACTTGGTTCTCCACCAGGGTGGAGAAACAGTAATTGGCAAAGAAGTTCCTTTTTCATTCCACAATCCATCGTTATTTGAACCAATAACTCGAAGAGTATAATTCCCAGGAGCTAAGTTTGTAAAAGTTACGCTGTGATTGTTCCCTAATTGAATCCAGTTTTTATTAACCTTCTCCAATTTGTAACGGTATTGATTTTCATTATTGTTAATATAACTTAAAGCAGAAAATCCAAGGATTACAATATTATCTTTATATGACAACGATAAATTATTTCGTTCCGAAATACCTTTTTCAATAATTGGTTTACCTTCTTCATCATCTGTATTGTATCTTATATAACTGGTGAATATAACCGGGGGGACGTATTCATTTTCTTTTAAACTGTCGGGATTAAATACATTAAAACCGTTTGGGCCTCCAAAAAGCAAGCGATTCGTTTTAGAATCCTTCGCAAAAGCATTTTGGTTAAATTCGTTACCCTGCAGTCCGTCTTCATAATAATAGTTTTGGAATGTTTTTTTTGAAGGGTTAAATTTTGATAGTCCATTGTTTGTGCTCAGCCATAAATTTCCTTTTTCATCTTCCAAAATTCCATATACAGAATTATTCGCTAACCCATCATTCTCGTTATAATTTTTAAAATTATTTGATTTCCATGAATACACACTTAATCCTGCAGTTGTACCGAACCACATATTCCCTTTGCTGTCTTTAAATATTCTTATAACATTATCATCACAGATACTTGTTGAATCAACAGGGTTATGTTTAAAATGTTTAAATGTTTGTTTATCCGGATTGAAAACATTTACCCCACCACCAAATGTACCAACCCAAATATTGCCCGAAGCGTCTTGAGCAAGTGACCATGTTGCATTAGAGCTAATAGAATTTGGATCGTTTTTTTTGAATTGGTAATTAGATAATTTGCCAGACTTTCTATCCAATTTATTGAGTCCACCCCCATAAGTTCCAATCCAGATATTACTTTGCCTATCCTCAATAAGCGAGTAAATACGATTATCAGTTAGTGAAGACGAATCTGATGGATCATGCGTAAAATGAGTAAACGACTCTGTATTAGGATCAAATGCGTCTAATCCATTACTAAAAGTTCCAATCCAGATAGTTCCTTGTGTGTCTTCAAGTAACGATAATACAGAATTACCGGCAAGACTATTTGTGTTTGATGGATTATGATAATATGAAGTAAATTTTTTTTCTTTAAAATTAAATTTGTTTAACCCGCCATTTCTTGTTCCTATCCAGTAAGTTCCATTTCGATCAACAAGCATTGAAAGTACGTTATCATCACTGATACTATTTTTATTGTCAGGATTGTGTTTATAATGTTCAAAAGTCAGGATTGCGGGATCAAAATAATTAATTCCTCCTGCATTTGTACCAATCCATATTACACCACTCCGGTCTTCATAAATTGAAAAAATAAAATTGTCACTAATACTTGTAGGATCGCTCGGATCGTTTTTATAATTAAAAAATTTGTTTGAGACTGGATCAAAACAAGATAATCCTCCTTTTACTGTTCCTATCCAAAGATATCCGCGAGAGTCTTCAAATAAAGGCCATACCCAATTATCAGGGATGCTATTGGGATTTTTGGGATTATTTCTGTAATGAATAAATTTTCCAGTTTCCTGGTCCAGCCTATCGAGTCCATTGAAAGTTCCTACCCAGAGATTCCCTAAGTGGTCTTTATAAACTGAATATACTTTATCGTCACTTAGACTTGAGGGATTAAATACATCGTGTTTGTATATGTTTATTTTTCCGGTTCTAATATTTTCTTTTTTCAATCCGGTTGCTTCACTTAACCCGCCTGACCATTTTATCCCAGTGGAATCTTCGAATATTGCAGATACCGAACTAAACTTTGCACTCAATAAATTAACAGAACTTTTATCTACAATTTTAAATGTCTCAGTTTCAGGGAAATATTTATTCAATTTGCCGGTTTGTGTTTCAAAATAAAGCGTACCTTGCTTGTCTTCATAAATTGAAAAAATAAAATTATCGGAAATGCTGTTTGAGTCGGCGGGATCATTTTTGAAAACTTTAAAATTATATCCATCATATCGGTTTAAGCCATCCTGGGTACCAAACCACATAAAGCCTTTTTTATCCTGGAAAATGCAGGTTACTGAACTTTGCGACAGACCGTCTTCTACGCTTAAATGATTAAAAGCAATATAGCCTTGGGGGAGGATTTCCGGGGCAATTAGAAGGAGTAAAAGTAAATAACGTGGAATTACTTTGAACATAAATTAAATACCGGCCCAAAAAGAAAATAGTTGATTTATAATTGCAAGTTTTATTCTGCATTGAATAGAAATATAAATGTTTCGTTTATAATATTAAATAGCCCTTGATTTCCCTAAAAAATCAAGGGCTTAAAATTTACTTCATTAAAATTAATTTCTTAGTTGATACAAAATTACCGCTTATTATTCTGTAAAAGTAAACACCGCTAGCAATATTACTTGCATTCCAAGTAATGCTATGATAGCCAGCATCCACATCTTGATCTACTAAAGTCGTTACAATATTACCAAGAATATCATAAATTCTGAGTGTGACATGGTTGTTTTTAGGTAACTGATAATTAATCGTCGTACTTGGATTAAACGGATTAGGATAATTTTGTGAAAGAGTATATTCACTTGGAGTCGTGTTTATTAACTCTTCATCATTTCCATTATTAACAGGTTGTTTATTTAATGAAGTAACCTGATAATAAATTTTACTGCTATTACCAATACTAATTTCGTCACCAGCCCAGATAGCACCTGTAATTTGACAACTTGTTCCAATCGTAATCTTCCCATCAGGACAATAAACAGTTCCATTCCATTTACCACTGTTTCCTAAACTGAAATCACCGTGAGTTTCCAGGTAAACATCCTCCGGGTTTCCATTAGAAATCGTTAACGCTGAACTTGTTCCAAATGAAACATTACCAGTAACAAAAATTCTGATTATACCATTATTCAAATCGAGTCTTAATTTCCCGTTGTTTTTCATTGAAAATGAACTGAAATAATAATCTCCAGAAATTAAATTAATAGTTTTTGATGACCCGACGTTCACACTTCCGTATTTACCGGGAGCAATTGTCGCATTCGAATTAATGTTATTTCCACCTGAATTGAAATCGGTTTGATCCGGTAAAGTTATGCTGCTATATGATATTGGTGTTAATGGTGTACCATGCTCTGTAGTTACACCATAAATTACAGAATTATTACCACTGGATAAAATTCCGGAAGTTGTCAAATTACCAATAATTTTTACTGAAACTCCAAGAGTAACATTTCCTACAGCATCTATATTGCCTGTTACATTTGAACTATTTTTTAAATTAACGTGATCACCTGAGATAATGCTACCATTTATTTTGCTGCTTGTACCAGTTTGCAAGTAACCGCCACTGTTAACATCGCCACTAATATTACTGCTATTTCCTAAAGAAACATCTCTGTTAAATGTAATATATCCGGCATCTGCATTAGTACCACCAGATAATGATCCATTACCCTCAACACCATTTGCTACGGTAGAAGAATTCCCTAAAGTTACGTTTGCATTGCTGCCAACTTTACCGTGATATACTTTAGCATTTGTACCAAGCGTAACATTATTATTTGCAAAAACCGGGTAAGGTGGATAAGCAGAAACAGTTTGTTTAGGTGCCTCAAATGCTGAAACAAAAAATGAGTGCTCAG
>CAZRMA010000224.1:0-6519 GCA_964600655.1 uncultured Ignavibacteriaceae bacterium | reverse complement strand
CCTATGTGAAAGGCGGCGAAACGAGAAATCCGGGGGAGTTTGATTATAACAATTATTTAAATTCAATTGGCATCAGCGGATTATTTAATACATACAATGTTGCAGATGTTAAAATAATAAAGAAAAATATTTTCCCGTTTGCAAACTTCGTTCATAATGTTCGAAAATATCTTAATCAGCAGATTATTAAACTTCATGATTCGCAGACTGTTTCACTTTTAAGAGGATTGCTTTTAGCAGATAGAAGCGGAATTGATTATGCAGTAAGAGTGGAATTTGTAAATTCAGGGGTAATACATGTATTAGCAGTATCAGGGCTGCACACTGGATTTATCATTTTAGTATTTTTAATTTTTTTCGGCCGGTTTAACATATTTGTAAAATCCTTTTTAACAATTCTCGGCTTAATATTTTTCCTCGTTATAACCGGGATGCCGCCTTCGGTGTTTCGTGCTTCAATAATGGCAATAGTTTTTATAGTTGCTTTGTTAACAAATCGATCTACAAATTTATTCAATGCTCTGGCAATTGCAGCACTGATTTTATTAATTATAAAACCATCTGATCTCTTTAACCCCGGATTTCAGCTTTCGTTTTCAGCTGTGCTTGCTATTGCGGCAATCTATCCGCTTATTCAGACAAAAATAAACGCGTTCAATTTTCAAAATAAATTTTTAAGATACATTTTACTTTTTTGTGCTGTCTCACTGAGCGCTCAAATAGGGACATTGCCTTTTACAATTTATTATTTCGGAAAACTTTCGGTAATAGCTTTGCTTGCAAATTTAATTGTTATACCACTAATCGGATTGATTGTGGGTACGGCTATTTTTACTTTAGTTCTTAACATCATCCTTCCGTCAATTGCAGTTTATTATGCAGCTGTGAATGATTTATTTTCCAATATTCTATTTTGGTTTGTAGGAATTGTCGGTAATCTCGATTATTCATTTGTGAGAATTAGACATTTTTCAATATTTGACGGAATTATATTTTATTTGTTTTTAACTCTACTGATTTACTATTTAGTGATGTTCAAACATTCATTTGCGAAATTAGTTTTGTTTATTCTAGTCACTGCTGACATATTTTTGTATGCTTCTATAGATGATAAAAATTTCTTCAAAAAAAATGAATTTAATGTTGTAATGATAGATGTTGGCCAGGGAGATGCTATATTGTTAAAATTTCCAAATGGCAAAACGGCTTTAGTTGATGCTGGAAACGCTGATTACTATTTCGATAATGGTGAAAGAGTAATTTTACCACTATTAGAATATCTCAACATTCCCAAAATTGATTACGGATTCGTTTCGCATATTGATGCTGATCATTATGGTGGATTTGTTTCGTTAATTCATGAGGGAAAGATTAAACAAATTTATAAACCGCCGCTTGATTCTTCTTTTTATAAAGACATTCGCTTTGAAAATTATTTGAAGAAAATGAATGTCCCGGTCCATCATTATAAAAGAGGGGAGATGAAAATAGGCAATGTTAATATTTATATTTTAAATGATTATAGGGATAAAAATTTTCCGGGTAACACCACAAATAACATGAGCGGTGAATTAAAAATTGTTTACGGAAAAACCAGTTTTCTTTTTACCGGTGATGCCGAAACTACAGTTGAGCATTATTATGTTAAACGTTACAAGGATTTTTTAAAAACAGATGTTTTAAAAGTAGGACATCATGGAAGTAATTCAAGTTCATCTCCGCAGTTTTTATTAAAAACAAAGCCCGAGATAAGCCTTGTTTCAGTTGGAATTCAAAATAAATTTGGGCATCCCTCTTCATTAATTATGAATAGGCTGCGTGCAGTTAAGTCTAAAATTTATAGAACGGATATTGAAGGGGCAATTTATTTAACTTCCGACGGCGATTCGGTGAAAGTTATAGATTGGAAAAAATAGACAAATGATTGTTAATTTTATTTTAACTTTTTTATTTTTGGAAATTAAAAAATTCTAATACCTTTTTGTATTTAAGAAATTTCTAAGTGCGGCTTTGCGACCTTAGTGTCTTAATGGTTAAGCGCTTTACCGCATTGACACTAAGCACCCAAGAATCACTAATATATTTTATTTAATTATCATTTTAATTTATAATATAAGGAAAATGTTATGCCAAAAAACAAAGTTGAAGTTGGAATAATAATGGGAAGTGACTCAGATCTTCCAGTCATGAAAGAAGCAGCAAATATACTTGATGAGTTCGAAATTGGTTATGAAATTAAAATTGCCTCGGCACATCGCACTCCTAAATTTACATCAGAGTATTGTTCATCCGCTCACACACGCGGATTAAAAACAATTATTGCGGGTGCGGGCGGGGCAGCACATTTAGCCGGCGCAGCAGCAGCATATTCTCCATTGCCAATAATTGCCGTACCAATCAAATCTAAATCTTTGGACGGACTAGATTCATTATTATCTATGGTGCAAATGCCAAGCGGCGTACCGGTTGCTACTGTTGGAATTAACATGGCAAAAAATGCAGGATTGCTTGCTGTACAAATTATTGCAGCTAGTGATGAAAATATGCTGAAAAAGATGCTTGATTATAAAAAGAAAATGGAAGAAGCAGCGATGAAGAAAAATGAAACTCTAAAAGATAAAATTTAAATGAATTATAATAACTCGGGTAAAAAATGAAAATTCCCAAAAATCAATTGATGAAATATCTGTTGTTCATTCTTCCATCAATATTTGCAATTGTGTTTTGTATACTTTTTATTAATGCAAATAGTAAAACAAACCAGACAAAAAATCACTATGAAGAAATTGTTAAAAACTTGAATCAAGAAAAACAGACGCTGATTGCTGAAAATAAAAAATTAAATGATTTACATGATAGTATAAAACCATCGCAAACAAACAATATTTTTTTATCATCTTTTGATATTCGTAA
The DNA here is from genome assembly GCA_964600655.1 of uncultured Ignavibacteriaceae bacterium. Classification (GTDB taxonomy): domain Bacteria; phylum Bacteroidota; class Ignavibacteria; order Ignavibacteriales; family Ignavibacteriaceae; genus CAVSWT01. The sequence continues at coordinate 3,606 of CAZRMA010000224.1, read as the reverse complement.
TATGAAGAGTAAAGGTTTGGCTGATCCGGTACAAGCATTAACTTCCGATTTGAAAAAGCATAAAGAATTAATTCCATACAGCGGAGTAAATGGCGGAACTATGAGTTTCTATGGCGACAACTCAGTCTGGATATTGACAAGCAAATGGGTGCTTGCTTATTTTGAGGATGGGCATATTAGTGGTTATATGCTGCTCGAATATAACATCTCAGATAATGGAGTTATTAGCTGGAAGAAAATAGCATCAATGATGAGCTAATCATTAATATATTATTGTGATATTTTAAAGACTTGTAATTAATACGAATAATAGAATTATATATTCATAAAAATTATTATTTCATTGCACATAAGCTTTCTATAATTTAAATTTAATTCGTCAATTATAATTTTTCTTGAATTAAGTTTTACAGGGGATAAAAGAAAGCGGGGAATCTTTCAAATTAAAATTTTAGTAAGCATTTCAAAAAACATTAAAATCCAGTTGAAAAAATAATTCTATAAAGGAGAGAACAAATGAAATATATAATCATCTTTTTATTTATACCTTTTATTTTATTTGCTCAAAGTGAGTTGGTTGGCAATAGTAGTTTTGCTTTTGAAGCAGATTATGCAATTACAAATAATAATAACTTTTCAGGAAAAGGTGCAGATATTGGAATTTCATTAGCAGGGAAAGTTGATTTTGGAATTGAATACGTTAATGGCTCATACAATACGGATTTTGATATGGAGTCAAAGGGTGAAACATTTTTTGCAGCATATAATTTGAAACACAACAAAAGCTGCATAAAACTTATGGCTGGCTATACTCAAGATCAAATAAAATTTGGTTCCCATGAATTTGATTTTTCAGGAGTACTTTTAGCCATTGTTTACTATGGGAAAATTTACGAAAGCGAATCACTGTTGATTAATCCAGGATTAGGATATTCAATGGGATTTTTGTCTATGTCTGGGGGTGATACTGTTAGTGACTATGGTGACATAGAAAATCCAAGAAGTATTCATTTAGATTTTAATTTTATCCCAAAATTAAATAAAAATGTATTTTTAATTATAGCCCCCTCAATATCTAAGGATCTAGTAAATCATGATAATTCACTTATGGTTGGTATAAATATAGGTTTGCTGTTTAATGCATCTAAAAAATAATAAAAATATAACTCATTCTTGGAATCACATACACTATGGTTAATCCCTGGCAAAAAATAAAATTAGAAGATTACGAAAACCACATGTCCTTGCCAGACATAAAACAGGCTCAATATCTTTCTAATCACTTAAAAGAAGTAGTGAAAATGTTCAATCCAAATTCATTAGCAATTATTGGATGCGCTGGTGGAAATGGTTTGGAAAAAATGAATCATAAAACGATTGAAAAAATTATTTGTGTTGATATTAATCCTGTGTTTCTTAATAAAGCAATTGAAAGATATAAGAAGTCATTCAAAAATATTGAATTCATCTGCTGTGATATAGCTTCAGAAGAATTTAAATTTAAACCGGTTGATTTAATTTATGCCGGTTTAGTTTTTGAATATGTTGATTATAATTTGGCGCTGAACAATGTTTCAAGATTTATAAGACCCAATGGTAAATTAGCTGCGGTATTACAAATGCCGAATGAAAATATTCCTGAAGTATCTCCAAGTCCATACAAAAGTTTGGAAATTTTAAGTGAAACCTTTTCGTTTGTTCAGGTTGATAAATTTATTGATGAATGCAAAAAATACGGATTTGATTTGATATCAGAAAATAAAACCAAATTAAAGTCCGGTAAAAAATTTTGTGAACCAATATTGCAAAAAGTAATGTGAGACAACCACAATTAAATTAATGCATTTTCTTTTTAACAAATTTTAATTTTCAATTGAACCTTTCTAAACAATAATTTAATTTGAATTCGAAAAATGTAATTCTTCTTCATGCCGAAATGAATAGCGGAGGTAAAAGTAATAAATCCTATCGCTTGAATCATAAAACTTTCCAACTGAATTGTTGGGCTAAATATTTGGATATATAGAAATACAATTAATGAAGTCAATTATTTTATTTCCCTTTAGGTTCATTTACAAAATATATCTAATTACATGTTTTGTACTAATACTGGTTTTGTCCTTTCCGTTCCTGCGTTATTTCCTATCTAAAAAAGAACGATTCCCATCGGCATTTAAAATGATGAAATTCTACGGGAAATCGTTCCTGTTTTGTGCTGGTGTTTTTATGAAAATTAGAGGCAGAGAAAATATTTTAAAAGATCAGCCTTTTTTAATATGCTCTAACCACAGTTCATATTTGGATATTCCATGCTTGTACTCAATCTTTGAGCAGTATTTTGTGTTTACCGGGAAAAAGGAAGTTGAAAAGTGGCCTTTGTTCCATATATTTTACACGTCAGGGATGAACATATTAGTTGACCGGCATAATAAAATGGGATTAATAAAAGCATTCAAAAGAATGATGGGAGTAATTGATGAAGGGCATCCATTGGTGATTCTTCCTGAAGGCACAATTTCCAAAGTAGCTCCAAAGCTAACGGAGTTTAAACCAGGTTCTGTTTCATTAGCCATTAACAAACAAATTCCAATTTTACCGATAACGTTTACAACAAATTGGATAAGGCTGCAGCGTAAAGGATTGCTGAAAGGGAAAGCCAGTCCTGGCATTTCTGAAGTTATTATTCATCCATTAATTGCAACAAACGGGTTAAAAAAAAATGATGCAGACACGCTGCAAATAAAATTGCATGATATTATCAATTCACCATTACGCGAAAAATACGGGGTTTAGAAATTGTTGAGTGATGAACAATATTGTAATAAAATTTATTTTTAATTGCGCATTGGTATTCAATAATTTAATTTGAATTCGACAATTGTAATTCTTCTCTAAGCCGGAATGAATAGGGCAGGCAATAGTAAAAATATTTTCGAATGAATAAAAAATTAATATTAAAAATTAATTGCTAGAGCAAATTGATGTATTCAAAAAAATATTGCTATAAGAATTGCATAATAACTTTTCAATAAGGAAAACAATTCATGCAATTTAAGTAAAGGTGATGTAACTAAATTATAAGGTGAAATCATGTTAAAGAAATTTTTCCTGTTGTTATTTTTATTATCAAATATCACTTTTTGTTTTAATAAAAAAGAAAATCAGTTTGAGATTAATCTTCCGAATGGTTGGATGAAAGTTTCAAAAGAAACCGTTGAATTCTTAGTTTCAGAAAAAATCTTCCCATCTAAAATGCCGGCATATGGGAATTATGATTATTTATGTCAGTTAAAATCGAATGATACATTGTTTACATTCCCATATATATTAATCCAAATAAATGAAAATGAAAGGCTAACTAAAAGTGAACTAAAAAGTTATGGCTCAAAATATTTTAAATATGATGCAACTATGAATTATTTGTGGAAGTATAGTGATTCAACCATTGAAGTAATTATACCAACAGAAAAAGGTACAATAAACGTATTCTGCTATTCATCAAAAAATAATTATCCAATTATCAAAAATGATTTCGACCATATAGTCAACTCTATTTTTATTCATCCAGATATTAAATATAGCAGTAACTTTTTTTATGATATTCCA
>CAZRMA010000223.1:0-6522 GCA_964600655.1 uncultured Ignavibacteriaceae bacterium | reverse complement strand
ATTACCGAAGTTGGAAATATTCGATGAAATTTATTCTGAGATGTTTCAAGTTCCCAAAAATACTTACGAATTAATCCTTTTATTTCTTTCAACAACAATTATTACTGCCATAGTTGAAGAATTGTTTTTTAGAGGTTTCCTATATAAAGCATTAAGGAAAAAATATAATATTTATATCTCTATTCTTATTTTATCAATTATATTTTTTTTGTTTCACTTAAATCCACAGATGTTAATTTTTGTTGTTGTTACGAATATTATTTTATGTCTAGCGTTTGAATATGGTAAATCATTGTCTTTGCCGGTTTTTATCCATACTGGAATTAATGCAATTACTCTTGTACTTTTTCTCTCAAATAAATTAAAAAGCTAGCTAACCCGCGGCTCAAGGCGACAGCGATTTCGCTCTCGGCAATTTAAGGGGGTGAGATAAGAATATGAATTTGAGTAAATCTTAAAAAGTTTTAAATTATTGAAATTATTTTTCTCTTGAAATTTTTATCTCACCCCCTAAAGGTTTTTTGGTTTGTCTTTCCGTGTTTAGTTTCTTGTTCAACGTTGTTCAGTTATGAAGGATTTTCTTAATTATAAAATTTACTAATTAAATTGGCAATGCAGTTATGGGCTGCGCCTTAGCCGCAAAGCCGTTAGGTTGTTATCAACTAAAGGATAATTTAAATGAAACATAATAAAAAAAACAAACTGTTTATTAGCGGGTTATTATTAGCTTTTTTAATAATATTACCTTATCAGTTATTGTGGGGTAAATTATTTTCTTATTCACCTATAAAAATAGGTTTTACAAAATATGATTTATCTAATATTGTTGTATATGTACAAAAAGGTTCCCAAAATTATGATTACAGATCGATAGATTCCTTAATACCGGTAGTTGAGAAATTTCATAATTTGCATTTTGTACAGAGACCTGAAATAATATTCTTTCGTGATGCCGATAGTTACTATCAACGCACAACAACTAAAGCCCGTTTTTGCGCTTATCCAAATGGGAGTTTGGTAGTGTCGCCTTGGGCTATCAAAGAAGCACTTGATGGTAAGATATCTATGGAAATATATCTGCGACATGAATTGTCACATACGCTTTTATATCAACATATGGGATTCATAACAGCTTATTTTATCTATCCGCGCTGGCTTTTAGAAGGTATTGCTGTGTATAGTTCAAACCAAATGGGGACATCGTGGTACCCAAGCAAAAAAGATACATATAAATATATCCGGCAAGGATCCTTTTTACCACCTGCATATTTTAATACGAAAAAAGAAGATGATGTTAAGCTCAATGTAAAATATAAAACAGCATTTGCATATTCTGAATTTGGTTGTATAGTCGATTACCTTATTAAAAATTATGGCAAAGAAAAATTCATGCAATATATGAAGGGGTTGTTAGACAGCTATAGCCCGGAGAAAGTGTTCAAAGTTGTTTATGGAATTGATAACAGAACATGTATAAGTAATTTCAAGCAATATGTTAAAGAACATAATTAAAAAACAATCTAATCCGCGCCTCCAACTTAATATTCGGCATTTACGTTTAAAGCGGCCCAGTTGTTTTGGGCTGCGAGTCTGTCCGACAACTATATTTTGATAAATATAAATCCATGTAAATCAATTTTAAATGATTTAAATACAATTATAAGAATATAATTTCGTCAATCATGGGTTATCGGACAGACTCCTGCGCCTTAGCCGCAACGTTATACCATAAAATTTACAAGGGAAATTTTTTGAATATTATAGACAATTATAAAAAGTTCTTATTCACAATAATGATATATGTAATTTTCACCCCAATCATTTATTCGCAAGATGATTCTACAAAACTGCATGATAAAACATTTGTGTTGATTCCAAGTTTACACAGTATTCAAATTGATGCAACTTCGATTATCCTTATGAATCAAATTGGCGGAGAAATTGATTTAGATATTTTTCATTCAGAATATAAAAATACATGTTTAGGAACAAGATTTGGAATTGAACATTACTATCTGATTAATTTTGTAGACAAATATTATGGCTCCCCTTTTACAAATTATAATTTATTTGCAAGATTGAGCACTACGCCTAAGGATTTATCCATAAGCATTCTTTTAGGGATGACATATTATACATCGGAAGAACCAAGTTATATACCAAGTAAATATTTATTCAGAACTGGATTTGAAATAAAATATGGAACCACTTTGGGATTTTTAATTAAAGGTTCAACTTCTATGATTAAAAATTCATCCTTTGTTGGTATTGGAGTTTATTTTGGTTACAATCATAATTAATATAATGCGTATATCATTTTTAATCCGTCAAAGCCGGACAGGTAAGTAAAAAGTTAAAAGATAAGACGAAGATAAAATACTGCTGTTCGATTCAGTGAGATGAAAATATTTGAAAACCTGATCAGCAAATAAATTTATAAGCTTAATCTTTATATCTTTTAACTAAATAACATGAAAATTTTACAAGTTATCTTAACAATAATTTTAATTCAAACTATTGTATTTGGACAAGATACATTACATCATAATCCGTTTTGGTTAAATTGGAGTCTTGGCGGCTCTCCAAAATATTTAAATGGCAGTTTTTCATATAATAAGGCATTAGAAAATTTATCCTATCAAATTGCGATTAATGGAACAACCAAAGATTTATTGAGCCAAAGGGGAATGAACACCGGGAATGTGGGAATTGGAATATCAAATCAAAAAGTGTGGCTAATAAGTGCAATTTATTTTGGGCCATCAGTATCTTACGGAAAGGCGAAAGAAAAATTCAAAGACCCCACAAATTTTTGGGGTGTAGGGGTCTCATTAAATGCGCAAGTATACTTTATGCCGCTGCATAAATTATTTCCCGGGTTGGGAATTGGGGCCGAATGGTACTACAATACAAATATAATCCAAACTAAAAATGTAGATTATAAAAATGTATATACTTTTAGGTTAGGAGTTTATATAACGAATTTGCATATGCATTAAACTTTAGAATAAAATAATTAAAGCGGATGATTCGGTCGGTTAAGAAATTACTAAATCAGACACTAATTAATTTAGTGAGAAAATGAAATCTATTCACTAAATTCGCCTTAAATAGTGCAACCTCTATTCTGCGGGGAAAATAATTACTTATGAAATATTTTTATTTAACTATTTGTTGTTTATATCTAATTTTTCCAGGCTGCTCAAAAAAAGAATCAGATATAACCAGTCCCCCTGCAGTAGATACAACACATTATGTGATTAAACCTCAATATGATATCCCATGGCCTACTTTAGCACAAACTGCTTGGCCAAAAGCTTTACATGATGCCCAATGCACCGGAAGAAGTTCTTTCAATGGGCCTTCCAAAGGACGTGTTAAACTTGAAATTCCTTTAGATACATATACATCTGATGCAATAATGGGTTCAGATAGTGTTTTTTATATTACATCGGATACAAATTTTTTTGCAATAACATTAAATGGAACACGTCTTTGGAATGTGTATTTTAAAATAATTGATTTACCTAATGAAAATCCACCGATGATAAATGCCGATGGAGTTATTTATATTGGTGACTACAATGGTATTTCAGCTTATAATAGTAATGGAACACTTATCTGGCATTCTCAACTTGATGGACGGGTGCTGCTGAAATCTAGCGCAATAGACTTAGATGGCAATATATATACTATTACAAATTCCGGGACTCTTTATGCCATTGACCCAATTGGCAGCATTCTTTGGCAGCTCAATGCACCGATTGGACAATTCGGTTGGGGAGACAGTCAGACAATTAGTTTTACTCCTGATGGTAGTAAATTTTATGTCGGAGGAAGCACAAAAGAACAATCTCTTTATCTAATAAATACTAAAGGAGAAATATTACGAATAGATTCACTAGGAGGTAAACAAACTAGTGCAATTAGTGTTGATGTGGATGGTAACGTTTATTCATATTTTGAAAATGACATCGTATCTATTTCTTCAATAGGAGCAGAACGATGGCGTATTTCTAATGTAGGTTCTAATTGGAATGTAACTATTGATCCTGATGGTAACATAGCTTATCTATCTTTCGGATACTTTTATTCAGTTGATAATAATGGAAAAAAGCGTTGGGGGGTTAAGGTGCATGGACTTGATGATATTACACATATAGTGTGTGATGCACAAGGAACAAACTATATAGAAACATCAGATGATCTAAAAAATTATGATGTTCAAGCAATAAGTAATACCGGAAAAATACTTTGGACGTTAACTGTAGAAGCTTACGTTAAAGAAGCTGGACCGAGTTTGACCAAGGAAGGATATCTTTTATTCCCACATTCAAATTATATACCTGGAACGAGACACATGTATGTCATAGAATAAGTTTAATTTTATCTGATTTCCTGGACGATTTATTTCTATATATAAATTGATGTTTATTTTTGCGAAATTAAAATATTCGAATCATAAGTCCATGGTTAACAATATCATGAAAACTATATCTTCTAAAATATTAATCCCACTATTAATTTTAGGGATCCTCAATTTTATTGGCTGTAATAAAAGTAATCCAACCGATTCCGGAGATAATATTCAATATAAAATTCATACCTGGGAAAAAGTAATGAATGGATTGCCTACAAATGCATCTTACAATATTTCAAGCGTAGAAAGTAAAATATATGCATATAGCGGATTTAATTTATACTCATCATCAGATAACGGTGATTCATGGTCTTCACTGAGTGGGTTTCTTGATAGTACTCAAGTAAATGCGATTGCCGGTATGAATAATTTTCTTATTGCAGGAACCAATGGCAAGGGAATTTTTATTTGAAACGATTCGGGAAAAAATTGGCTCGAATCTGAAAATAATGATTCATTACCTAATTATATTTATTCTATAACACTGGATTCAGAATTTTTATATGTGGGGGCAGGGAATGATGCAGAAGTATATCGTTCTTTTGATTTAGGAAATAGTTGGAACTCTTTTCATAATGGTTTTCCAATCAGGACCCCGGTACATTTTCTTAGAATTAATATATTAGTAAAAAATAATAATCTGCTTTTTGCATGCCCATTTGATAGTGGAATTTATTTCTCAGCAGATAATGGAATCAATTGGCAATCAATGAATAATGGTCTAAATGATGATTCAGATATTTGGAGTTTTGCAGTATCTGATTCATCTTATTTTGCAATAGAATGGAATAACGATAAAGGGATATACCGGCATAATTTTAACGGTTCTACTTGGACAAAAATTTATAACATAACAGATTTTAATCCGCATTTTATTGTTGCTCAAGGTAATACAATCTTAGCTTCCGTTGATTCCGGAATAGTTATTTCATTTAATAATGGAAATACCTGGAATTCATGTAATAAAGGATTGGATGACCCTAGCCAATCATATTTTTATTATGCAATTATTCATAATGATTATGTTTTCTTGGTAGACCATTTTAAAGCGATTTATAGGTATTCTCTCAAATAAAATTAAGCTTATAGTCATTTTTATATGTCTATATAATTTTAATATATAAAAAGGGTGAAAATAAAATCATGAAAATGGTTAGCATTAAAATTCTTGTCTTAGCCTTAATCTTATTATTACCACTTAAGCAGCTTCATTCAAATGGCGGAGTTAAAAATAAAAATAATTCTTCAGCAAAAGTATCAGGGATTCCTTCCACAACTCACTTTAACATAAATAAAATTTCCACTCTTATTTCTAATGATGGTATTTGTGATAACGGACCAAGTGCAAATTTAGAAGGACTTGTTTATCCAAAAGGCACGGGCAAAACGGCTGTTTTTGAAAGCGGTTTTGTTTGGGGTGGAAAAATTAACGGACAAATTCGTGTGGGTGGATCTACTTATTCATCAGGACTGCAGCCCGGTAAAATTATTCAAAAAGGACAAGCTCAAGATCCTCAGGATCCTTCCGTAAGAATTTTCAGAGTAAGAAGTGATTTTGCATCAGCAGACTTAAGTTCAGAAATAAATGACGGTGAAGGAACTGAAACTCAGATAAGACAGCAATATCAAAAAGATTGGAATGAATGGCCGGCAGAAGATGGGGCTCCGTTTAATGATGTTGACGGTGATAACAAATATAATCCTTTAGTAGATATTCCCGGTGTTCCTGGTGCTGATGTAACTATTTATTTTATAGCCAATGATCTAGATAGTTCTAAAACTAGAAAAATGTACGGCTCTCCCCCGGTTGGTTTGGAATTGCATGTTACCGTTTGGGGATATAAAGATTTAGCACCCTTTGATAACATGATTTTTAAAAAATACCAAGTAATAAATAAAAGTGACACAAGTTTTACAGATACTTATTTTGGTATTTGGTCGGATGTTGATGACGGAAATGCAGGCGATGATGTTGACGGATGTGACACGTTATTGAATTTGGGATACACTTATAATTTCAAACCAAATGATATGGTTTATGATCCTCTTCCTCCGCCTGCTGTAGGTTTTACCATATTACAAGGGTCAATAGTAAATGGAAA
>CAZRMA010000222.1:0-6524 GCA_964600655.1 uncultured Ignavibacteriaceae bacterium | reverse complement strand
ACAAGTCTCATAAATAAAAATACTATTAGTCCGAATGTGGCTCCTAAATAAATCCATCGAATAAATTTTCGTCCTTCATCATTTTTTGAATTCAATAACTTCATTGTTGAATAAGCAATTGATATGTCCATTATTCCAATTGGTATTAAATAAATAATTGAAAACCAATTTATTAGAAATGGAATAATCGATAGTAGGATAACTAAAAAGAAAATGGAGCCGCTTATTTTTAAAGCATTTGATTTTCCAAACTTTATTGCTAATGAATTTGAACCTATAAGCTTGTCGCCTTTAACATCCATTGAATCTGCTGCTATCTCTTCGCCTAAATCTACCAGTGCTGCAATAACACCAAAGTACAAAGCTATTTTATTGAAAGGCATTCCAACCGATGCACTTCCATAAATGAATGTCATCCCAACTGAAAAACTCACCATCAAATTACCCGGCAATCCACTCTTCTTATAAGAACGGTTATAGAGAAATCCTATAATCGATAAGACAATTGAAATTATTAGTACGGTTGTATTAATTAAGTAACTCAGTAAAAGTCCGGTGAATAAAAGAAAGATTGAAAAGAATAGAGCTTCATTCGGCCTAACAAGGTTTGAAGGAATGGGGCGGTGAGGTGCATTTATTCTATCGGTTTCAACATCGAAATAATCATTTAAAACTAATATTGAAGCCGAAATTAAAAACACAGAAACAAAACCAGAGAGCGTAATAAAAATTGAGGCAAACTTACCAAGAGCTAACATCTGCCCCATAACAACACACACCCCGGCAGAGAAGGGAAGTTCGAATCGTAATAATTTTATCAGGCCTTTTAATTTATTCATTACAATACAAAATTATATTCCCCTTGCTTGTCAATAATTGATTGATTGTTTATCATACTAAATTTAATTGTTGAGAAGAATTCTATTTCTTAACTCTTTAATTTTTTGTTGCTTATTTTCAACATCTTTGAATTCATTCATGAAATCAATTCCCATCTCGTCTCCCCTAATTGCTTCCTCAATCTTAATATCGAGATTTTTTTTTCTTTGAAAAAATTAGAACATTAATAATATTCATTACATTGCGTTTATCTTTCATTAGGGATATGATTTTTTCTTTCTGAATATCTAATTCGCCTTTCTTAATCACAATGATTGCACGAACAAATAATTTTGTATCAATTCCCTGGAATTTTAATTTTATCAATTCTAATAAACTAATATTTGTATTTGAAACTTTTGCGGCTATATATAGACCTATCATTTTATATTTTCCATTTGAGTGTATTTGAAATAATATTTTATCTATTGATAAGAACTTTTTGAGAAAGAAACCTCACACTTTGCCGGCGGCTTATTTGAGTTATCAGAGTCCGGCATAACGACTACCTTTTTATCGCTGTCATATTCAAGTATCGAGAATTTATTCTTGTACAGGGGTATTTCGAGTTTTATTTTATGATATTATAAATCATCAATTGGCGCTTCATGTTCTATCCAGTTTTGTTCACTATCTTTTAAAAAATAGTTTGGCCAGTCTACTGTCTTTTCATTAAACTTAATAAAATCCAGGATTTCAATACAAAAACTATTTACCTTTCCGAGCGAATTATTAATAAATAAATCATCAATTTTCTGCATTAGATCGGACGGTTTATTTTCAGCCGTTTCCAAAACTTTTAGCATCCATTTATGATAAGGATATAGCAGCTGGTTTTCATTAAGAATTATCCTGCTTGAAAACAAAACTATTTTTTGTATTGATAAATAAACTAAATATTTATTTTTCTTTTTTATTGCTTCACTATAGTACCATTTCCAGGCAAGAAGCTGCGATGCGAACCGCTTTTTTCTCTCATCTTTTTGATCTTCAGGATATTTCGAAATGCTATTCAGAATCTCCTGTAGGTTTTCCATTCTTGAATATAAAATTTTATTGTCTTTAAAGGCGTAACGTGCAGGATCACTTCCTCGAGATTTAATTTTATGTAAAAAATTAATATCAACTATTTTACAATCGATATATCCATTTTCATATGTACAGATATCCCATAAACTGAAAGCTAATTTATTTTGTTCTTTTCGTTTTAAATATTCATCTGAATCAACAATTAGGCAAACATCAATGTCCGAATCATAGGCCGAAAAACCATGCGCAATGGATCCCGCTAAAAGAACGGCTAATATCGTTTCATCTTTTGTATACTGGTTAAGGAATTTATCTATAGCTTCCTGATGATGCTTTTCCATAACTTTCCTTATCTTTTGTTTGTCATATAAATCATTCTATTTAATTTGCAATATTAAAATGCAGCTTCGGTCCTTCGCCTACAGTTTGATTTTCAGAAGCATAAAAAGAAGCATCTATTGACCCAAGTGGACGAATGAGTAAACCTTTGGTTTTTCCATCAATCATGCGCTGTAAAACCGGTTTGGAAATAGTTATAAAATTTTTTCCGCCTCTTTCTTCAGATAATTCAGTATCATAAACCATTTGAGTATTAAAAACATCAGGATAAAGTTTACCCCGCGTAAGATTATTATATGTCACTTTCTCTTGATCCCACACAGGATCGCCGCCAAGAATTTCAATAACTCTAACTTTGCCAAATTCTTCACCAAAATCTCTGCCGTAAGCTTCAATATAATTGCCTCCAATTTTCACTGACTGCGTTGTCAGTTCGAGCAGACCAGCTTTTTCAACTTTCATATTTTTATATTTTTCAAAATCCCATCTTAAAATTGCCCATTGACTCCCGTTAACAGTCAATACCCTTGCTTCCCCTTCATGTTCTTTTGTTTTCCAATCATTAAAATTTATATCCGGATATTCAGTATTAATTAAACAGTCTTGTGCAACTTCAAGATGATTGGAGAAAGTACTTAATTCAGGGATCGGCGGATGATAAGGTACAAGCATTCCTTTATCCGGTCCGGCTTGGTGAACATTAACAATGTCGGCACGGTAATAATCTAAGTCTACATAGTATTTATCTAATCCATAGTCTGTCACACACAGCTGTACATAAACTGTATCGGTGGGAAGAACATCAAATTTTTTAGTAGTCATACTGATGACGTGCCAGTCCGTTGTATCAGGTATATCAAACTCCATAAGGTCGATATGGAAATTTGTTGTTCGTTGTGTATTAATCATCATATTAAGCCGGCGCGGTGCATTGTGAACGCGTACTTTTGCTTCAACGCGTAATTGAAATGAGGGGTCTTTAAATTTGTTCATATCAAGGGAAGATGTTACATCGCGTTTAATTAATGTCCAGTATACATTATCCCTGTCTTTAGTTCCATTAACAACAATAGTTGCATAGCCATCCTTCTGGAGAAAATCCATTGTTGCATGCCCATCGCCCGTAAAAAAGTTCCACCCCTCTATTTTTTTATTATCAAAATTATCTACAAACTGCGCCCAAGTGATACCGGAAGTGAGCATAACCAAAAGAAATATTATTAACTTGTTTTTGAAAGTGAGCATATAAAACTCCATATCGGATGTTAAAAATTAAAATTTATTGTTTTTTTCAGTTCCATAATTGTCATTATTATTTCGCTGCATTAAGCTTAGCTGCCCAGTCAGTAAGAGAAATCTGTTTCCCGCCGGGAAAGTTTGGTAAATAGATTACGCCTTTCCGGTCGGATTTTAAAATAATTTTTTCTTTCCATTTACCGTTACGCGGGTTGAACCATTTTAAACTATACGTTTCATCCGGCGGAAACCCGCTTAATTCCGGTATCACCGACTGATTTTCAAAGTATATCAAAGCCAGTTTATTATCTGGAGTACGCATCATATACGACCAGCCGTCTAGACCCGCTTCAGGACTGCCTGGAGTTTTTTGCGGATGAATACTTTCTACACCGGGCTGCAGTTGCTCGTATTTATTCCCCTCTGATAAAATAAATTTTGCAAGATATTGCATATAAACAGCGGACCAGTATTTCAATGCATCCCAGATATGTGGACGCGCTCCGGCAGGTTCGCCGGTTGTGGTGATATCGTATGCGGCAGTTCCGTGTACGTGTCCTGATAATGCACCCGAAAGAACAGAGCCATACATCTGCGCCCGTGAAAAATAATTATCCCTGTCAGAATTTGCCGGAGGACGTTCACCATTCGGTTTATTAATTTCATGATTCCACCCCGTATAATAAGGTTCAAAATTAATTGCCGGGTAAGGTGGAACAAGATGGAAAAGTGTATCAATTGCAGTGGCAACCCTGTGATCGCGCGGCTTGTTTCCTACACTGTGCATTGTAAGCCATGGACAATCTTTGCCGTGGCCAAATTGTCTGTACGTAGAATTATTTATTAAAGCTGTGTAGGGTTGTCCAAACGGTAACGGGCCGTATTTTTTTAAATGATAAGTTAATGCTTCGTTAAATTCGTCAGCGGTAAGGCTGAACTCTTTTGGAATCCAGTCCAGGTGAATTCCGCTAAAGATAAAATTATAAGCCCCGTATCTTGAAACTAGGTACTGAACGTACCGAGCAAAAGATTCATTAAAATTAAAATAAGCTTTCCATGAAGGCCCCACATCCCTTCTTACAGTTTCCAGCAAAGGAACGAACCCCACTTCCTGAAGATACTCCATTTTTTTGTCCAGACTTTGAAAATATTCCGGGTTTATATGATTGAAATCGGATACACCTTTATGAGCATTGGACATATCAAACGGCAGATTACCATATTCATCCCGCATATTTTTAGCTGTAAATGATCCCCAGTAATTCGATCCTCCCGAGGCATCTGTGCCCGAAGCGCCCGATACATCATAACCAAATTTTTCCCATGCGTTCCTGACATATATACCATTTGAGTCAGCATAAGTGCTGGGATGTATGTCCGAATCCCAGTTTGGAAAGCAAGCAATCATACTGACGGAATTAAAGCCCATATTTTTTCGATAGACAACAGCATCCTCGAAACCAATGCCAGGACCTGGTTCATAATTTTTTGAAACTGCTGCGTTACGAAAAGGCAGCCGCCATGTTGATCCGGCAAGCCAAGTGTCACCGACAAGGAAAAAAGGTGTGCCATCGGCATACTGTAAAGCGTGACCATTTGGTGTGGCACGAACAAAACCATGACGATTTGGATTTTCAGTCTTCTCTACTTTAGTCCAACCTATAGCTGTAAATTCACCGGTAATATTATTTAGTCCTTTATCGTCAGGTTGATTCGATCCGCTTTTCCAGGACCACTTTCCGGGTGCAGTTGTTGTGACACGAACTTTAAAAAGATTGCCGCCATCCCAAAAACCGTAGATCCGTTTTGAAAAATCAGGGCCCTTTAATTCTACCCAGCAAGTTACATCTGTGTATGGATTCGCATAATCTTTTTCTGCTTTCAGCACTATCTGCTGCATTTCCCAGACATGAATAACAGGGGACTCACTGGCAAAGGATTTCTTGGCTGGTATATTTATAAGTAATAGAAGAATGATATAGGTCAAGATTAGTTTTTTTTGAGTCATAATGTGCTGCACCCCAAAAGTATATAAATATTAAATTTGCAGAACATTATTTACTTAAAAAGCTATTAAACTTCAATTAAATGGGTATAGGGGAAGAGCAAGGAAACAACGCGCTTGCCAATAAAATGTAAAGTGCAAAAGCACCTGAAACAGAATGGCAAATAGAATATTGAACGGCTGAGTTCTATAATTTTTATCTATAAACGGAATCAATTCGTCATTAATAAAAGAAGAAAAATTCCCTGTTATATTCATCGCTGATATTTAAATCTTTAAGCTGATGAAATTTCAATTTCAACAACAATATGCTTGGGTATCATTTCTACTTGAGAAAGATACGTTTATGTACCGAAGGCATGATTAAAATTGTTTTTGCTGTCAAAAATAAATAAAACCGCGTAGCGCTCGCTGGTTGAATCATATCCCTTCGACAGTGAAACTAATGGTGAATGCCAGAATTAATAAAACAAAAAAAAATGATTTAGCGGGAACTATTATCGCGATCAATTTGTTCTCTTGTTAAATATGGATTATGTAATATCATCCTAAAAAGTGATATATAACAATAGAATGACTGAGCTAATTTAATTGTTCAATTATTTTATTAAGTTAGTTCTAAATTTTCCAATTCATACAAATTTTAACTCTCTCAATAATTAATTCAAATTCAATTGAGTAAAAGTTCATTGAATTTAAGAAAGGATATTGACTATGGCAGATAAAAAGATAATCGCTGTTACAGGCGCAACGGGTGCTCAAGGGGGAGGGTTAGTAAATGCAATTTTAAAAGATTCGAGCGGAGAATTTATTCCGCGTGCAATTACTCGCAACGCTAATTCCGAAAAAGCAAAAGCATTGTCAAGTAAAGGTGTTGAAGTAGTTGAAGCCGATCTTGACGATGTTGAAAGTTTAAAGAAGGCTTTTAAAGGTACTTATGGTGCTTTTTGTGTAACTAATTACTGGGAACACTATTCACCGGAAAAAGAAAACCAGCAAGTAAAAAATATGGCTGAAGCTGCAAAAGCAGATGGGG
>CAZRMA010000221.1:0-6556 GCA_964600655.1 uncultured Ignavibacteriaceae bacterium | reverse complement strand
AAATATTATAGATAAAATTCTTAACTTAGGATGACCACTAAGAATCGCATTTATAAATTTTAAATGTCATCAGTAATAATTAGCTTCCTTGGTGCATCCCGAATAATTTATTCCTTATAAATAACGAGACCGGCTGCAAATTGGGCACTATATATTTGAAAAATGCCTAATCAATAATCTGTATATGGTATCAAGAATTCTTATTAATTAAATAAAAAATTTTAATTCGCTCTCTTCGAACCGGATAAGCCAGGCAAAAAACCTTATAGATAAACCATTTACTGTAAAAAAATTCTGGCAAAGCATTTGTTCAAGATTCTTAAATTTTATTCCTCGCTTCTAAAGGACCGCCAAATATTTAAATTACTTTGCTCAATTACATATAGTAACTTTATTGAAGAAAACAAAAATCATTATAATTATCGATGGCAAAAAAAGTCATCAAATAATAAGATACGGCGCTTTGACTATTTAGGGAATATTTGAATAATTGTAAGTGCATTATTTAGGTCTAACAATTTTATACAATCTCGGATCATGAACAAGAATTTATAATTAGACAAATTAGGGAATAAAAATTAGTGAGAAAAATGAAGTATATTTAAATGTAATAGATATCTCATTATTATTTTAAGCATCAATCGAAAAATTCTTAATGGTTGGGAGAATAAATAGTTCATATCTGTCCAAAATAAATAGTAATCTGCTATTATAATTAAACTTTAATAATATTTTAATGTCATCCCTTCGGGATTTTTGCTCTGCTCTTTTATCGTTTTTATAATAATTTCACACCTTCGGTGTTTGTTTTATAAGCCCGAAGGGCTGATATTATTATAATTAATCAGTAACTCAGTAAATTTTTTAATCCCGAAGGGATGAAATTATTCATATATAGATTTATTTTGTTTTCTGATTATTTGCAATATAAATTTTTTAATATGGATTTATTTTGGACAGCACTGAAATAGTTAATTAAAACTGAATAAATCCTTTTACAGCAAAACTTTGTACGGTAGTATTTGAGAAGTTAAAATGATCGAAATAGATTCTGAATGACACAATTTTAAAAAGACACATGCTGTATCAAAATTAATTGAAAGAACAGATAACACCCCGAACCAGGTAGAATCTAAAAATTATAATAAGACTGAAAGCAGTAATTTTTAACCCAAATCTGTTGAAAATGATAGAAATCAAATCATATATTATCATGGAATGAAATCTGTTATAAAAGCTACTTTAGAATATCATGGGCTACATATCCTAAATAAGAATTGGGAATGCTGCAGCATAATTTCATTTACGAAATCTAACGGAACAAGCCGGATTAGGAATGTCAAATTTTATTTATTACCATAATAAAACCAAAAAGCTACCCAGCAAATTAACAATTACTGAAGGAATTAATTTATCAGGAAAATTCCTGGTCGATGTAATTGAAGAGGGACAATCAATTTTTGGCTGTTCCCGGCTGCCCTCAGCCCCACTTAAAGGGGAAAGAATGTACTGTGATGATAATTGGGTCATTATGTTTTCCGGCGATTTGATTGATTACGAAACTGTCCCGTTCAGTTTATTGATCGAAATAGTTAGGAAGAATGATTGGAAGAAACTTGAAAATCTGAATGGAATATTTGGAATATTCATCCTTGACAAAATTAATAATTGCTGCTACATAATCAGTGATAGAAGATCGCAGCACCCGATTTATTATTCTATTGAGAAAGATGAGTTAATTTTTTCCACTGAATTGTCTCTCTTTGTAAAACTATTAAAAGAACCCGGTTTTAATATAAACTGGCTATATGATTATTTATACTTTTTTTACTCTGCGGGAGAAACTACTTTTCTGAAAAATGTATTTAAAATGCCTGCAGCATCAATTTTAAAGTATGATCTCACTGAAAATAATTATAACATATTTGAATATGCTCCTTTATTTGAGATTAGAAATCCTTTATTAGAAGGCCGCGAAGCTTTAGAATATGCAAGTGATATATTTGCAAAACAGTTACCTAAGTATTATCCTGAATCAGCAAATATAGCATGTGCTTTAACCAGTGGATGGGATGGCAGAACAGTTTTATCGTTAGCTCCTGATCTTTCAAAAGTAACTGCGTATACTTATGGAGGCCCTGGTTGTGAAGATATTCAAGGAGCAAAAAAGACAACTAAAGCTTTAAATATTCGTCACAAGGAAATCAATTTTGATGAAGATTACTTAAAAAACCTATCTAACGAGTTATACGAAACAATATATTTATCTGCTGGCTCGCAAGGAATTTTAAGATCTACGTTGCTACATGTTTACAAAACCCTGTCTGAGAAATACAATTTTAATTTAGCTTTAAGCGGAATACTTTTAGATGGCTTATTTAGAGGAAATGGCGGATATCCTGGAGTAATTTCAGATGAACAATGTAATTTGCTAAAAAACGGTGATTTAAATTTCAGTAATATTTGGAAAGAAATATTTGATAAAGATTATATTAATTTTGAAGAAGAAATTCGCAGCAAGTTAATTCAATTTAAAAATGATTATGGAGAATTTACTTCCACTAAATATCACTTAAATTATGAAGTCTACCAAATCGGATTCGGATATTTTGGAGGTGAAATTAAACTGGCAAATAATTTCGTTACAATAAGGGTACCGGCATGGGATAATGAAATAACTAAAATTGCTTATTCCATTAAAGAAGGGAAACTAACCTATTCACAATTTTGCAGCCCTTATTTTGGCAAAAAAGAAACAATGGTTGTGCAGGCTTATGTTATGAATAAACTCTCTCCTAAATTCGCGAAGGTACCGTTCAAGCTGACTAAACCAAATGTTGTTTTAAAAAGTAATGCGGCTTATGATATATATTCTTTATATAGAAGAATCTTTAATAAGATCAATAAAACTCTTGATCCACAAAAAACCACTTATCTTGAGGATTGGGAATACTGGATAAACAATAATTTGAAAACTCAAATTGATGAGCTATTATTTTCCAAAGATTCTTTGATACAAAATTATATTTCACCGAAGTATCTACTTAGGTTATCCGAAGAGAGACAGTATAAATGGATAGGTAAATTAGCCACTGTTGAAATTATTCTGAGGCTTATACAAAACAGATGGGAAAGATTTTGGTAATCTATTTTGTTCTTAACCTATGCTTATACATTATTGTAAATAGCATATCCTTAATATTTGCTTATTGAAGCAAATATCTATATTATTCTTTATCAACTTTATCAAACAATTTTAAACAAAACTGATCTCAATCAGCATATTAGGTTATTTTTAAGATAATTATTTCCATTGAGATTGATAGTGTTTTGTGTAGAAATTAGAGTTGCCATCATCTAAGTATAAATACAAAAATCCTTAATTTTACGGAGAAACTAGTGAGTGTATTTACCCGAACAGGTAAATTAGAATTACTGCCTTTGAATGATTTGGTAAAAACAAGTGAAATCGATCAAGCTGCCTGGAACTATGAATTCATTATTGGTAAAATTAGTCACCAGCGATTTAAAATATTATTGTCTTTACTAGGCAATTCTGAAGTAGATAATTTACTTTCAATAGGTTATGGAAGCGGAATCTTTTTTCCCGAATTAAGAAAACATGTGAAAAACCTATATGGAATAGATGTACATAACAAAAATAATGAAGTTATGGAAAAGTTAGCTAAATATGGAATCGCTTCGAATTTAATTCAATGTGATGCAGCAGATATTCCACTAAGTGATAAATTATTCGATGTTTGTATTGCAATCAGTTCTATGGAATTTGTTGACAACATTGATCTGGCGTGTCAAGAAGTATTACGCATTTTAAAGGATAATGGGAAATTTATTGTAGTGACTCCCACTACTTCTTCAATAGCTGATATGGGATTAAAAATATTAACCGGAAGAAGTGCTGAAACTGATTACAATGGGAGAAGAAAAAATCTTATTCCAACCTTGATGAAATATTTTAAGGTTGAAAAGGAACTCACTTTCCCTCGAATTTCAGCTTTGAAATTGTACACAGGATTAAAGCTTATAAAAAAATAGATAAATGAAAAGTTTAATTTGATAGTTAATGTAAAAAGTATTTTAAGAAGTTAGTTCTTCCGGTAATTAATTGTTAAGGGCTTTACCCATTAAAGAGTAAAGCCCTAAGTACTGCAATATTTCCCCCGAGTATAAAAAGTTCATGTTTCTTTAAGAACTATTGTTCTTAAAGAAACGGATAAAATAAATTTTGTATATTATAATATTCTTAAAATTAATGGTGACAATCTTTATTTAGCATGTTTTAAATTCTCTGCATCAACAACAGCTATCGCCGTCATATTTACAATATCATCAACAGTTGCACCTCTTTGAAGAACATGAATTGATTTCTTCATGCCCATTAATACAGGCCCTATCACTGTTGCCTGTCCGATTCTTGCCATTAATTTATAGGCTATATTTCCCGAATTAAGATCCGGAAAAATCAAAACATTGGCACCGCCTTTTAATTCACTAAATGGAAAATCTTTTTCAATGATCTGAGGAACAACCGCTGTATCTGCCTGCATTTCCCCGTCAATGTTTATATCAGGCCGAAGTTTTTTAACTATTTGTACAGCTTCTTTTACTTTAGTAGATTCAGGATAAACAGAACTTCCAAAATTACTGAACGATAACATTGCCACTTTTGGAATAATATCAAAAGCCCTTACAGTATCAGCAGTTGAAATGGCAATCTCAGCCAATACTTCTGAATTAGGATTTACATTTACGGTTGCATCCGAGAAGAAATAAACTTCTTTTTTTGCCACTACTATGTATAACCCGGAAACAACTTTGAAGCCTTTTTTCACCCCAACGCATTGAAGTGCCGGTTTTATAGTCTGAGGATAGTGAGTAGTTAAACCACTTATTAATGCATCAACTTCACCCAACTCAAGAAGCATCGAACCAAAGTAAATCGGTAAATTTAATAGTTTCTTTGCTTCGTTCAATGTTGCCCCTTTGCGCTGTCTTTTCCTGTAAAATTCTTGTGCTAAATTTGCAGTTTTTTCACTGACTTCAGGATCAATAACTTCGAATTCATTTTCATCATACTCAAGGTTTTTTATCATTGTTTTAACTTTTATGAGATTACCAAGTAAAACAGGTTTTGCTATCCCCTCTCTAAAAGCTACATGAGCAGCTCTTATTATTTGTTCTTCTTCACCTTCGGGATATACCACTTTTTTAGGATTCTTCTTTGCTTTATGAATCATTACTCTAATTACTTCTTTTGAAAGTCCCAATCTTTCTTTTAATTCATCTTTATATTTTTCCCAGTCGGTGATAACATATTTTGCAACTCCGGTTTCAATTGCAGCTTTTGCAACGGCAGGAGCAACATACCACAATACCCTAGGATCAAAAGGTTTTGGAATTATATATTCTCTTCCAAAAGAAAAATCTTCT
The DNA here is from genome assembly GCA_964600655.1 of uncultured Ignavibacteriaceae bacterium. Classification (GTDB taxonomy): domain Bacteria; phylum Bacteroidota; class Ignavibacteria; order Ignavibacteriales; family Ignavibacteriaceae; genus CAVSWT01. The sequence goes on along the minus strand of CAZRMA010000221.1, from coordinate 1,105 downwards.
CCACCGTACGCACTAAGTACCATTTCCGGAACTTTTTGTTTTGCGAGTAGAGCCAATGCTTTTACAGCTGCCATTTTCATTTCTTCATTAATTGCTGTAGCGCGAACATCCAATGCCCCGCGGAAAATAAATGGAAATCCTAAAACATTATTTACTTGATTTGGATAATCACTTCTGCCGGTAGCCATAATAATATCTTTTCTAACCGAAACTGCTTCATCATACATTATTTCCGGGTCAGGATTTGCCATGGCAAAAACAATGGGGTCAGGGGCCATACTTTTTACCATATCTTTAGTAACCATTCCGCCAATTGATAAACCAATGAAGACATCTGCCCCTTTCATTCCTTCAGCTAAACCGGAACATTTTTTATCAGTTGCAAATTCCAATTTATATTTATTTAAGTCAGTCCTGCTTGTAGTAATGCATCCTTTTGAATCATACATCATTATGTTTTCTTTTTTCACACCTGCCCGCATATAAAGCTTACAGCAAGAAATTGCAGCAGCACCTGCGCCGCTAACAACAATTTTTATTTCATCCATTTTTTTCCCAACTATTTCAACTGCATTAATTAAAGCAGCACATGAAATAATTGCCGTTCCATGCTGGTCATCATGAAAAACCGGAATGTTCATAGTCTTTTTTAATGTTTCTTCAATCTCAAAACATTCAGGTGCTTTTATGTCTTCAAGATTAATTCCGCCAAAAGTCGGTTCAAGTAATTCAACTGCACGAATAATTTCTTTTGGATCTTTAGAATTTAATTCTAAATCAAAAACATCAATGTCGGCAAATCTTTTAAACAGTACGCCTTTACCTTCCATAACCGGTTTGCCTGCTTCCGGCCCAATATCTCCCAAACCAAGCACAGCAGTTCCATTTGATACAACTGCAACTAAATTTCCTTTTGCTGTATACAGATATACATCCTCTTTATTTTTATGAATCGCACGGCACGGTTCGGCAACGCCGGGTGTATAAGCCAAAGAAAGATCTCTTGAAGTTAAACATGGTTTGGTTGAGGTAACTTCAATTTTTCCTTTTCTTCCTTCGCTGTGATATTCGAGTGCTTCTTCAATGTTGGTATGCATTTCTTCTT
>CAZRMA010000220.1:0-6557 GCA_964600655.1 uncultured Ignavibacteriaceae bacterium | reverse complement strand
CCGTAGCTAAAGCAATCAAGAGTGCAATACCACCTGAAAGTACAAACACCCACCATTCAATATTTATTCTGTATGCAAAATCCTGCAGCCAGGTATTCATTAAATAGTAGGCTATCGGCCAGGCGATTACGTTTGCAATAATTACCCACTTTAAAAATTCTTTTGATAATAAAACCAAGAGAGAATGAATAGAAGCACCGAGAACTTTTCTTATCCCGAGTTCTTTAGTTCGATTTTCAATCATGAACATGCTTAAGCCGTACAAGCCGAGACATGAAATGAATATAGCTAGAAAAGAAAAGTAGTCGAACATTTGTGCCGTATTTATCTCTTTCTTGTACTGATGATGGATTGTCTCGTCAAGGAAATGAAATTCAAAAGGGATTTCGAAATTTTCTTTTTCCCATATTTGCCGTATCGCACTAATTGCTTCTTGCGTTTGACCTGCCGCAGTTTTTACAAGAATAACACCGCTGTTTCCTAACGACTTGTTGGAAGCCGGGTTCAGCATCATATACGCTTCGGGTTTTATCTTATTATGGAGCGATTTGAAATTTGTGTTTTTTATTACGCCGATAATTGTGCCGTAGTAATCATTAATAGAAAGTCGCTTACCAATTGGGTTTTTAATTCTCATTTGATCAACGGCTTCCCGGTTAAGTATTATGCTGTGTTCGCCATCCGTGCCGCATAAAAATTTTCTCCCTTTTTTTAATCCTACATTCAACATGTCAAAGAAATTGCAATCAACAAACGAATATTCAATTTGCAGTTCAGTCGTTTTCTCTTTCCCCTCCCAGTTAAGGTTTAGCGTCGAATTGGATTCATATGTAAGCAGCATATCTTCGGCGGTAACATCAATTATTGAAGATTGATTCAGCAGCTCGTTTTTTAATGCTGAGTATCCTTGCGCAAATTTTCCATTTGCGCCGAAATACAAAATATTTGCTTTATCGAATCCGAGTTTTTTATTTTTAATAAAATTGAGCTGCTGATAAACTGTGGTTGTAGCTATTATCAATAATATTGAAAGAGTAAACTGAATAACAACAAGCGATTTTCTAAGCAGTGAACCTCTTTGTCCGTCCAAAATAAAATTCTTTAATGTGTTGATCGGTTTGGCTGATGAAAGAAGCAATGCAGGATATCCGCCGGCAAGAAGAGATACAACAATAATTAGTCCCAGCATTTCTATAATAAATCCAGTATTATAAGGCAGCGATAGTTCTTTCCCGGTTAATCCGTTGAACACAGGCAGAAAGAGCTCCGCGAGCAACAATGCAACAGCTACGGAAACAATTGATATCAAGGCAGTTTCGTACATAAATTGTTTGATAATCTGAAGTCTTGTTGAACCGATAACTTTGCGGAGTCCAACTTCCTTTGATCTTTTGAAAATTCTTGCGGTTGAAAGATTGATATAATTTATACATGCAATCAATAGAAGAAACAGCGCCACTGCCGAAAAAATATAGATGTATTTTATATCTCCACTCTGGTCACCGGGGAAATCAGTATTCAGATGAATATCCGTCAGGGGTTGAAGATGAAGTTTCCTATTAAAACCGGGAAGCTGCGAAGGAATCACCCCGGCAATTTGCGAATTAATTTTATTGATATCCGCATTTGCATTTACCCGGACAAATGTCTGCAAATTGAAATTATACCACTTGTCAAGCGGCTGACCTATAAAGGGCAGCACTTTGATATTTAATAAAAATCCAAATTGGAATTGCGAATTTGCCGGCGGGTTTTTTAAAATTCCGCTCACTTTTAGAGGCGTGTGTCCATCGATGAGTATAATTTTCCCTAAAGCATTTTGATTCCCGAAAAATCTTTTCGCTTCTGTTTCCGTTAGTACAATATTCGAGTAATCGGTAAAAACGGACTCAGCATTTCCCAGTAAGAAAGTGAAGGAGAATATTTTAAAAAATGATGCATCGATAAATGACCCGTTTTCAATTTTTAGAATCTTATTTTCATATTTAAATGCAGACGCATCCAGGTGCATATATCTTGTTGCATCGGTAACTCCGTTAACGTTATCCTTCATATATTCTGCGAGCGGGGCGCATGTCATTGCCATTTTCCCGACGACCTTGTCTTCGGCCACAACTCGGTAAATCTCATCCGCATTTTTATGAAATCGATCATAACTCAATTCATCTGCAACCCAAAGCATTATTAAAATTGAGCAGGCAATTCCAACTGATAATCCGAAAATATTGATAAATGAATTGGCTCTATTCTTTGTCAAATTTCGAAATGCAATCTTCAAATAATTTTTTAACATAATATTCCCCAGTTAATAGTTTTATTCATACCTAATCGATTTAACCGGATCAGTTGTTGCCGCTTTAACAGCTTGAAAACTAATTGTTACAAATGCTATCACAAACGCAAGCAAAGCCGCTATAATAAATGTCCACGGACTAATACTTATTCGATATGCAAATTCCTGAAGCCATTTGTTCATCAAATAATAAGCTATCGGCCAGGCAATGGCATTTGCTAATAATACCCATTTGGTAAAGTCTATTGAAAGCATTGATACTATTCCCGTTATCGAAGCGCCGAGTACTTTTCTTATCCCGAGTTCTTTAGTTCGATTTTCAATCATGAACATGCTTAAGCCGTACAAGCCGAGACATGAAATGAATATAGCTAGAAAAGAAAAGTAGTCGAACATTTGTGCCGTATTTATCTCTTTCTTGTACTGATGATGGATTGTCTCGTCAAGGAAATGAAATTCAAAAGGGATTTCGAAATTTTCTTTTTCCCATATTTGCCGTATCGCACTAATTGCTTCTTGCGTTTGACCTGCCGCAGTTTTTACAAGAATAACACCGCTGTTTCCTAACGACTTGTTGGAAGCCGGGTTCAGCATCATATACGCTTCGGGTTTTATCTTATTATGGAGCGATTTGAAATTTGTGTTTTTTATTACGCCGATAATTGTGCCGTAGTAATCATTAATAGAAAGTCGCTTACCAATTGGGTTTTTAATTCTCATTTGATCAACGGCTTCCCGGTTAAGTATTATGCTGTGTTCGCCATCCGTGCCGCATAAAAATTTTCTCCCTTTTTTTAATCCTACATTCAACATGTCAAAGAAATTGCAATCAACAAACGAATATTCAATTTGCAGTTCAGTCGTTTTCTCTTTCCCCTCCCAGTTAAGGTTTAGCGTCGAATTGGATTCATATGTAAGCAGCATATCTTCGGCGGTAACATCAATTATTGAAGATTGATTCAGCAGCTCGTTTTTTAATGCTGAGTATCCTTGCGCAAATTTTCCATTTGCGCCGAAATACAAAATATTTGCTTTATCGAATCCGAGTTTTTTATTTTTAATAAAATTGAGCTGCTGATAAACTGTGGTTGTAGCTATTATCAATAATATTGAAAGAGTAAACTGAATAACAACAAGCGATTTTCTAAGCAGTGAACCTCTTTGTCCGTCCAAAATAAAATTCTTTAATGTGTTGATCGGTTTGGCTGATGAAAGAAGCAATGCAGGATATCCGCCGGCAAGAAGAGATACAACAATAATTAGTCCCAGCATTTCTATAATAAATCCAGTATTATAAGGCAGCGATAGTTCTTTCCCGGTTAATCCGTTGAACACAGGCAGAAAGAGCTCCGCGAGCAACAATGCAACAGCTACGGAAACAATTGATATCAAGGCAGTTTCGTACATAAATTGTTTGATAATCTGAAGTCTTGTTGAACCGATAACTTTGCGGAGTCCAACTTCCTTTGATCTTTTGAAAATTCTTGCGGTTGAAAGATTGATATAATTTATACATGCAATCAATAGAAGAAACAGCGCCACTGCCGAAAAAATATAGATGTATTTTATATCTCCACTCTGGTCACCGGGGAAATCAGTATTCAGATGAATATCCGTCAGGGGTTGAAGATGAAGTTTCCTATTAAAACCGGGAAGCTGCGAAGGAATCACCCCGGCAATTTGCGAATTAATTTTATTGATATCCGCATTTGCATTTACCCGGACAAATGTCTGCAAATTGAAATTATACCACTTGTCAAGCGGCTGACCTATAAAGGGCAGCACTTTGATATTTAATAAAAATCCAAATTGGAATTGCGAATTTGCCGGCGGGTTTTTTAAAATTCCGCTCACTTTTAGAGGCGTGTGTCCATCGATGAGTATAATTTTCCCTAAAGCATTTTGATTCCCGAAAAATCTTTTCGCTTCTGTTTCCGTTAGTACAATATTCGAGTAATCGGTAAAAACGGACTCAGCATTTCCCAGTAAGAAAGTGAAGGAGAATATTTTAAAAAATGATGCATCGATAAATGACCCGTTTTCAATTTTTAGAATCTTATTTTCATATTTAAATGCAGACGCATCCAGGTGCATATATCTTGTTGCATCGGTAACTCCGTTAACGTTATCCTTCATATATTCTGCGAGCGGGGCGCATGTCATTGCCATTTTCCCGACGACCTTGTCTTCGGCCACAACTCGGTAAATCTCATCCGCATTTTTATGAAATCGATCATAACTCAATTCATCTGCAACCCAAAGCATTATTAAAATTGAGCAGGCAATTCCAACTGATAATCCGAAAATATTGATAAATGAATTGGCTCTATTCTTTGTCAAATTTCGAAATGCAATCTTCAAATAATTTTTTAACATAATATTCCCCAGTTAATAGTTTTATTCATACCTAATCGATTTAACCGGATCAGTTGTTGCCGCTTTAACAGCTTGAAAACTAATTGTTACAAATGCTATCACAAACGCAAGCAAAGCCGCTATAATAAATATCCATGGGCTAATACTTATTCGATACGCAAATTCCTGAAGCCATTCATTCATTACATAGTATGAAATTGGAATTGCTACTAAAATCGCGGCTAAAACTAATTTCAAAAAGTCGGATGAAAGAAGCATAACAATTCCGCTTACTGATGCGCCGAGTACTTTTCTAACTCCTATTTCTTTTGTTCGTTGTTCCGCTGTATATGCGGCCAGTCCGAATAATCCTAAGCATGCGATGAAAATGGCGAGAAAAGAAAAGAAGCCAAACATATCGCCCGTACGCTGTTCGTTTTTGTATAACTCGTCAAACTGTTGATCAAGAAATGAATAATCAAATGGTCGTCCAGGGACAACACTTTTCCAGGTTTTTTCTATAAATCCAACAGTTGAAGAAATATTCTCCGGTTTCAATCTCATCACCAGGTATTGAAATTGATCAGGCTCTATCCACATTATTAAGGGGCCGATTTTCGAATGCATGCTGAAAAAATTGAAATCTTTAACTACACCAATAACTGTTTTCCCGGAGTCTCTTTCAAATTGTTTACCGATTGGATTCTTCCAGCTAAACTTTTTCACTGCCGCTTCATTTATTATAACGGCAGAAGTTGAATCAGAAGGGTGTAACCTCGAAAAATCCCTGCCCTGAACAATTTTCATCTGCATTGTTTTTATATAATCGAAATCAACAAAACTGCGCCTCATCATCATTCTGACTTTACCGTTAGTTCCGGCAACTGTCTCGGTTCCTTCTGAACCGCTCGCCCCGAAGAGCCCGGATGATGCAGCAACATCAACAATATTTGAGTTTTTCATTAATTCACTTTTTAGTAAATCAATTTTCCCGCGAGTGTCTTTACTTCTTATCGGCAGATATAAAACATGTTCTTTGTTAAATCCAAGATTCTTATTCTTTATATAGCTCATCTGGCTGCTGACTATCCCGGTTGCTGCTATTAAAGTAACCGCTATTGTAAATTGAAGTACTACTAATATTTTTCTAAGAAAAGCACCTTTCATCTTACTGGATATTGAACCTTTTAAAGATTCCGCAGGTTCAAACCTTGATAAGAAAAATGCCGGATAGCTGCCGGAAATAATTCCGACAAATAAAGCTATTCCTATAAGTTCGAGTATAAATGTGAAGCTGTCCTGATATGAAGAAATTATTCTACCTTCAAAAATATCTTTGAAATAAGGAAGGCAAACTTCTACCAGCAATATTGAAATGAATAATCCCAGGAAAGAAATTAATGTTGCTTCACCTATAAACTGGGTAACAAGGCTCTTCCGCGTTGTTCCAAGAACCTTTCTAATACCGATTTCTTTTATTCTTTTCGCGGAACGTGCGGTAGCCAGATTCATAAAATTTATACATGCAATTAAGAGAATGAATAACGCTATTGCCGAAAAAACATATACTGTACTTATACTTCCTTGATTGTGTCTGTAAGTTTGATAAGTAATATCTCCCGAGTAAAGATGAATATCCTTTAACGACTGCAGGTACATTCTTAAATCCGATTTCTCACCTGTTGTAGGATCAGGCGGGATGTAATGATTTATGAATGCTGTAAATTGATTGTCTATCTTTGATGCCGGTACGTTTTTCTTAAGAAGAACATATGTCGCCAGGGTATTATTTCTCCAGTTGTCAAGCCAATTCAGATACTTCTGCATCGTACTGTAGGAACAGAGCATTGCAAAATTTATATTGGAATTTTCCGGATAGTTTTTTATTAAACCTGTTACTTTATAATCA
>CAZRMA010000219.1:0-6569 GCA_964600655.1 uncultured Ignavibacteriaceae bacterium | reverse complement strand
TTAAAATTGAAGGCAAAGAAATATTAAAAGGTATTAATTTAAAAATAAATGCCGGGGAAGTTCACGCAATTATGGGACCAAATGGTTCCGGCAAAAGCACTTTGGCTTCAGTTCTTGCTGGCAAAGAAGAATATGAAGTAACAAAAGGTGAAGTGATTTTTAACGGTAAAAATTTACTTGAACTTTCACCCGAAGACAGAGCAAGAGAAGGAATATTTTTAGCTTTTCAATACCCGGTTGAAATTCCCGGTGTAAGCAATACAAATCTTTTAAAAACTGCTTTAAATGAAATAAGAAAATATCAAGGTAAGGAAGAATTAGATACAATGGATTTTCTTTCATTAATTAAAAACAGAATGAAGTTAGTTGAATTAGAGCAAACCTTGTTAAGCCGTTCTGTTAATGAAGGTTTTTCCGGCGGGGAGAAAAAAAGAAATGAAATTTTTCAGATGGCAGTTTTAGAGCCGAAGCTTGCAATATTAGATGAAACAGATTCAGGACTTGATATTGATGCCTTAAGAATTGTTGCAAACGGAGTGAATCAATTGAAGACAAAGGATAATGCTACAATAGTTGTAACCCATTATCAGAGGTTATTGAATTATATTGTTCCGGATTTTGTTCATGTGCTTTATAATGGAAGAATTGTAAAATCCGGCGGTAAGGAATTAGCGTTTGAACTTGAAGAAAAAGGATACGACTGGATTAAAGAAGATAAAAATGAATTAGTTGCAAATAACTAATATTATAAATAAAAAAGATTTTGGAGCTATTAAATTAAAATGAGTCAATCTGTAGAATTTAAAAATTTGTTATTAAAAAACTTTGAGACTTTTGAAAATAGTCTTAACGGTGAAAGTAAAAAGCCAATTCATCAAATAAGAAAAGATGCAATTAGTGCTTTTAGTGAACTTAACTTCCCTACTCTTAAAGATGAAGAATGGAAGTACACAAATATTTCACCATTACTAAATCATAATTTTGTTTCCTCCAAAGGTGAAACAAAATTAACTAACAATGATATAAGTAAATTTTTATTTGATAACATAAAAGACAATCATTTAGTTTTTGTAAATGGATTTTATAATGATGAATTATCAAATCTTCAAAAAATTACTAAAGGCGTTGTAGTTAAAAATTTAGCAAAAGCCATCGAAGAAAACTCAGAAATAGTTGAAAAACATTTCGGTAAATATGCGGTTTACAAAGGACAAATTTTTACTTCGCTAAGTACTGCATTTACGAATGAAGGTGCGTTTATTTATGTGCCGGATGGTAAAATCGTCGAAGAGCCGATTCATATTTTATTTATAACGGATGCAAACGACAAAAAAATATTATCGCAGCCGCGCAACTTATTTGTAGCAGGTAAAAATTCTCAAGTCACTATAATTGAACATTATATTTCGTTAAATGAATCAATCTACTTTACAAATACTGTAACAGAATTTGTAGCAGATGAAAATTCAGTTGTTGATCATATAAAACTGCAAGAAGAAAGTAAAAATGCTTTTCATATAGCACGTATGGAGGTTGATCAAGAAAGATCAAGTAATTTTACTTCACACTCAATTTCACTTGGAGCCGCAATTGCGCGTAATGATTTTAATTCCAAGTTTAATGATGTTGGCGGCGAATGCAAGATGAACGGATTATTCTTGACTGATGGTGTGCAGCTTTTTGATACCCATACGTTAATTGATCATGCTAAACCTCATTGCAATAGTCACGAACATTACAAAGGAATTCTTGATGATAAATCAAGAGGAGTTTTTAATGGTAAAGTTATAGTTAGGCAGGATGCGCAAAAGACCAACGCTTTCCAGGAAAATAACAATATTATCTTGTCAGATGAAGCACTTATTAATACTAAACCTCAATTGGAAATTTTCGCAGACGATGTTAAATGTTCTCACGGGGCAACAATTGGTCAGCTTGATGATGAAGCAATGTTTTATTTGAACGCAAGAGGAATTGGGAAAGATACTGCAAGAACAATTTTGATCCGTGCTTTTGCGAGTGATGTATTGACTTCAATTAAAATAAAAGAAGTGCGAGATTATTTGGAAGAAATATTGAACCAAAAATTTAATTCATAATTATTGGAATTTGTTGTGAGTATAAATGTTGAAAATAAAGAAGCAGTAAAAACTTTTGATGTTGAAAAAATCAGAAATGATTTCCCGATTTTAAAACAAACGGTTCACGGCAAACCTTTGGTTTATTTTGACAATGCTGCCACGACTCAAAAGCCGCAGGCAGTTATTGATTCATTGACAAATTATTATTCAACCATAAATTCAAATATTCATCGTGGAGTTCATACATTAAGTGAAGCAGCAACACAGGCATTTGAAGATTCAAGAAAGAAAATTCAAAAATACATTAATGCTAAAAGTGAAAAAGAAATAATTTTTACACGCGGCACAACCGAAGCAATAAATCTTGTTGCTCATTCTTATGGCAGAAGTCATTTAAATGAAGGCGATGAAATTATTATTTCCACCATGGAACATCATTCCAATATTGTCCCCTGGCAATTACTGGCTTCAGAAAAAAAATTGAATTTAAAAGTAATTCCAATTACCGATGAAGGCGAAATAGTTTTTGAAGAATATGAAAAACTAATTTCTGAAAAGACGAAACTAATTTCTGTGGTTTATGTTTCTAATTCTTTAGGAACAATTAATCCAGTTGAAAAAATTATTCAAACGGCTCATGAAAAAAATATCCCGGTTTTAATTGATGCTGCTCAGGCTGTAAGCCACTTCCCCATTGATGTTCAAAAATTGGATTGCGACTTCCTTGCTTTTTCCGGGCATAAGCTTTACGGCCCAACTGGCATAGGGGCACTTTATGGAAAGCAAAGTCTATTGGAATCTATGCCTCCATTCATGGGGGGCGGTGATATGATTTCAAAAGTTACATTTGAAAAAACCACTTTCAATGATTTGCCCTATAAATTTGAAGCAGGCACATCTAACATTGCTGATGCAATTGGATTAGGCGCTGCTATTGACTATGTGCAAAATATTGGTTTGGATAATATTTATCAGTATGAAAAAGATATTCTGGATTACGCTACAACAGAAATATCAAAGTTAGATAAAGTGAAGATCATTGGAACTTCTAAAAATAAAAGCGGAGTTATTTCATTTATTTTGGAAGACGTTCATCCGCATGATGTAGGAACGTTTATAGATTTTGAAGGAATTGCAATCAGAACCGGACATCACTGTACACAGCCTGTGATGAAGAGATATAATATTCCGGCAACTTCAAGAGCATCATTTGCTTTATATAATACAAAAGAAGAAGTTGATTTATTTATTCAAGCATTAAAAAAAGTTTCAGAGGCGTTTAATTAATGAATTCCGAACTAAGAGAATTGTATCAGCAAGTTATTCTGGATCATAATAAAAGTCCAAGAAATTTTAGAAAGTTGGAAACCGCAAATCATTTTGCCGAAGGATACAATCCTTTATGCGGTGACAGAATTGATATTTATTTGTTTGTAGAAGATAACATAGTTATAGATATTTCGTTCCAGGGAAATGGATGTGCAATCTCCAAAGCATCAGCATCTTTGATGAGTTCGATTGTAAAGGGTAAAAGTATTGACGAAACTAAAGAACTATTTGAAAAATTTCACGATTTGATTACCGGTAAAATTGAGGACGACACAGCAATGGAATCTCTCGGTAAGCTTTCTGTTTTTGCAGGAGTAAAAGAATTCCCGGCAAGAGTAAAATGTGCTTCACTTGCCTGGCACACAATGTCGGCTGCATTAAAAAATGAAGAGCAAAAAATTACCACAGAATGAGCCAAGGAGTTATTGAATGGATAATGGAAATTCAGAAATAAAAACTATGGTTGAATTAAATAAACAAGCATTGGAAGAAAGAATTATTCAGGTTCTAAAATCTTGTTATGATCCTGAAATTCCGGTTGATATTTTCGAATTGGGATTGATTTATGAAATAAGAATTGATAATGATGCAAATGTAATTTTAAAAATGACATTAACCTCCCCTGCCTGTCCGGTTGCTGGATCGCTGCCTGGAGAAGTTGAAAGTAAAGTAGCTTCAATCCCTGAAGTAAATAGCTGTAAAATTGAATTAGTTTGGAATCCGCCCTGGGATAAAGATATGATGTCGGAAGTAGCAAAAGTGGAATTAGGATTTATGTAATTGGGAAAGTCAAAAATAAAAATTCAAAAGTTAAAATTATAAATTTTTGAATTTTGACATTTGATTTTTGAGTTGTGATTAAATAGAAAACATTTAACTAGTTAAAAAATAAAAAGGAGTACACATGTTCAACATACTTTCTCGTCAACCGATGTACGATCAAGATGCAGTCCAGCCAATGAGAGATGAATTGGTTGCTGTTGGATTTAATGAATTACTAACTGCGCAAGAAGTTGACGAAGCCTTACAAGTGAATGATGATAAAACAGCTTTGGTTATGATAAATTCGGTTTGCGGTTGTGCTGCTGGAAGTGCACGCCCCGGTGTCTCACTTGCACTTCAGAACAATGTAATCCCGGATAAACTCTATACGGTTTTTGCCGGACAGGAAAAGGACGCTGTGAATAGAGTAAGACAAATGGTAAAAGAATATCCACCCTCATCACCAAGCGTAGCTTTATTTAAAAACGGAGTTTTAATTTATTTCATGCAAAGATTGGATATTGAAGGTTACAATGCTGAACATATTGCTAATGAATTGATAAATGTATTTAACGAACACTGTTCTGCCAAAGGTCCTTCGATTCCGGCAGATGCATTCGCACAAGTACAATATGCAAAACAATGCGGATCAAAGATTCCATTATTTAAAAATTAAAGTAATGAAAAATTAATTGAATGAGTTAATGATTGTGTGAGCTCATTTGCCGCAATCATTCTCATTCAAAATTAAAATATATAAGCGTAGATTTTAAAATTTGTTTAAGTATTAATAGTTAAGTCCAATGAAATTTAGTTCACAAGAAGAATATGGTTTAAGATGTTTAATAAGAATTGGCAGAGCCCCAAACGGATTAACAATTCCTGAAATAAGCGAAATGGAAGGATTATCAACGGCACTTGCTGGAAAACTTTTAAGATTACTTCGTCTCGGTGGCTTTATTGATAGCTCAAGGGGTCAAAGCGGCGGTTATAAATTATCTCGTCCTGCTAATGAAATTGTAATAGGTGATGTCTTAGCCGTGCTTGGTGGTAAATTATTTGAAGCTGGATTTTGTGATGATCATGCCGGAGCTGAGCTAATATGCACGCATACAGTTGATTGTTCAATTAGATCATTATGGCGAACGGTTCAAAATTTATTGGATAGCGTATTAGGAAAGACAACTCTTCATGATTTGTTGGGAACCGAGAATGAAGTTAAGGTGCTTGTAAATAATTTTATTACCGATGAAGAAGTTTCAAACTAAAATTATTTTTTTCTCTTTTCACCTCTTTCCTCATTTTCTTTAGGATTTAAATAACCTTCCTTTAACAAAGTAGCGTTTGATTTATAGACAGTAATTTTAACTTCATTTGAAGAGTTAAATCCGGTTGATTCAACTTTAACCCCATCAATTACTTTTTCCAATTTAACTGAAGCATACATCTTATCATCGGCAACAAGGTCTTCATCTAATTTTGATTTTTTTTCTGATATGTTGGATAAAGCCCAATATACACCTTTCTTTGCATTTTGATATGCTGTGTTAATGTCTTCTTCTAATTTCGATTGTGAGTAGACCGAGAAAGAAAAGAAGAGACAAGTTAAAATTGAAAGAAAAACTAATTTCATATAGCAACCTCTCTATGAATTAAGAATTTAAATAGTTTTATAATTTAAAAATAATTATTTTAATAACAATACAATCATTTTTAAACATCAATTATAAATATTATGATTTTAAGTAAAGCGTTTCTGTTGATATTTTTATTTTCAAATTTCATTTTACCTAAAGAAAAAATTTCGTCTGCAAATAAATATCAATTTATTAAAATTGCTGATGATTTAAACTTCCCAGAAGGTCCGGCGTGGGATGGAAAAGGTAATTTATTTGTCTCAAGCTGTTACGGCGGATATATCTACAAAATTTCTGAAGACTCATCATTTAAATTTATTGATTCAACACAAAGGCCTTTCAGGTTAAAACAAACAAACGGATTAACTTTTGATCAAGACGGAAATATTTTTGCTTGTGATTATGGAATAGGTGCAATATTAAAAATTTCTCCAGAAGGTGAAACTGAAATTTATGCCACAGGTTACAACAATAAAAAATTCAACCGCCCAAATGATTTAGCCTTTGATCCAAATGGAAATCTTTATTTCACGGATCCCAAATCATACGGTAAAGATAAACCGGATGGCGTAGTTTACATGATTAATCATAGAACTAAAGAAATTACTGCGGCTGCAACAGGCCTTTGTTTTCCAAATGGGATTGCTTTTTCTTTAGATGCTAAAAAATTATTTGTTTGTGAATCTGCACAAAACAGAATATTAGAGTTTGATGTCGATGATAATGGAAAACTGATTAATAAAAAAGTATTTGTTGAAAT
>CAZRMA010000218.1:0-6574 GCA_964600655.1 uncultured Ignavibacteriaceae bacterium | reverse complement strand
CACAAAAAATAAAAAAATATAATTTAAAAAAAAAAAATGGATTTCTCAAATTAAATCTTACTATAACACAGAGAAATAGAAAATAAATTAATAAAAATCATATAAAATAAAGTGAGGTTAATATGAAAGCTATAACTGTAATTCTGTTTTTTGCATGTTTAATTGCATTTTCGTCATCTACTCAATTAATGGCGCAGACAAAAACTCCCAGGGCAACTAAGTCGCAAATCAAACAGCAAAAAAGAATATCACAAGGAGTTAAAAGCGGTGAATTAACAAAAAGTGAAACTGTAAGATTGGAAGCACAGCAGGCAAAAATTCATCATGACAAAGTAAAAGCAAAATCAGACGGCGTTGTTACTAAAAAAGAAAGAGCAAAATTTAGAGTGGAACAGAAACATGCAAGCAGGACAATCTACCGTAAAAAACACAATGAACGAACTAAATAAATTATAGTAACCTGAAAAACAAATTAACCCGGCTTCAATTAGAAATCGGGTTTTTATTTTTAAATTATATTTGAATGATTCGTATGTTCACTAATTCTGAAAGAGCGAAAGCCAAAATCATCTATTCCAATATTATAAATTGATTTCTGTTAGCAGCAGGAAGAAATCAAAATTTCAACTTTAATTTTCCTGTCTGAATTCAAAGGGGAGTTTCATTATATATTGTAAATAAGTTATTAAGATACTCTGATATTTCGGTTATACAAATATATTCTCGCTGAATTTATAAAAATTTACTTGGGAAACAATTAGAAAGTAAAAACGAGGAATCTGAAATAGGCCCCACTCACTTGAGCAGGGCTGACAAAGATCTCAGAATAATAAACATTATCCAGAGTCTATTTGAGGACCCATGTATAGAGTAGACAATTGTCAGACCAACAGCAAGGCTAATGGACACATTGTGATTTCAGAAGGCTTTTTATTGATTATTTAATTAAGAACAAACTGGACACAAATTGACACAGGGTGCAATGACTAGTATACAACAAGATACAAATAAATTAGCTATACAGCTGCTTATAGACTAGCAGCATAATGAAAAGTGTCACACGGAAAGAGGGAAGGAAAGTTTAGAATTTGAAAGGAAACAGAGTTTATTTGTGCACCCGTGGAGATTCGAACTCCAAACCTTTTGATCCGTAGTCAAATGCTCTATCCAGTTGAGCTACGGGTGCAAAAATTGGAACACAAATATACTGCAATCATGATTTATTTTCAAAGCTAACTATTCTCTATTATTCTCTATTATTCTCTATAAGCCATGAGATAATTCTCGAATAGTCAAAAATAGTGTATAAAAATGTTCCAAAAATATTTAATCTCTCAATTCAAGATTAACTACAATATATTTTTTACTAAAAAACCGAAAATTCAATTGGTACAATAGTTGGCTATATAAGAGTACCTCCCACTTAGCAGTGGTGCCGGCAGGAAGAAGCAGTGTTGTAACAGCCGTTGGAGGGCGCTTTTTCCTCGCCGGTTTTTTTTATAGTAAAGTATCGGGATCTAAATGTTCCGATTCAATATCTTTAAAATATTTAGCTGTACCAACTGTTAATTCATAAGTCGCAGAATCATCACAAACAATAATCCCTTTAGGGTGAATTTGAAGTGCACTGACTGTCCACATATGATTCAACCCTTCTTCAACAACTTTTGCTAAAGCCCTTGCTTTATTATGGCCGCTAATTATTATTAAAACTTCATGTGCATCCAAAACTGTTTTAACACCCACGGTCAAAGCTGTACGAGGAACTTTATTGATATCGTTATCAAAAAATCTGGAGTTTGCGATAATCGTGTCCATTGTTAATGTTTTCACACGTGTTAAAGATGCTAACGAAGAACCAGGTTCATTAAAAGCAATATGTCCATCAGGGCCAATACCGCCGACAAATAAATTTATTCCACCCGCTTTTCTAATTCTTGTTTCATAATCATCACATTCTTTTTCCAGGTTTTTTGCGTTGCCATTTAAGATATTAATATTGTTTTTATCAATATCTATGTGTTTAAAAAAGTTATTAAACATGAAAGAATGATAACTTTCAGGATGATCTTCTGGCAACCCGACATACTCGTCCATATTGAATGTCATAACATTTTTAAATGTTACTTTACCTTTTTTGTTGAGCTTAATTAATTCTTTGTACATTCCGATAGGGGAGGAGCCGGTTGGTAAACCTAAAACGAATTTCTTTTTAGGTGAAGCTTTAAAAGAGTTAATGCTGCTGGCAACATAATTTGCCGCCCACTTTGAAACTAAATTATAATCAGGTTCAATAATTAGTCTCATGAATAATCTCCTTATATTAATTAATAAATAGAATTTTATTCATTGGAAATATACTCACAATCTTTGGGAATTTCCGGTCTTACTATCAAAACTTCTTCCCTCAGAAGAGCTACCTTTCCAGGCTCCATTCCTTTTTTCTTTATAACATATTTTTTTTGTGTAAATGAAACTGGAACCATTCCGGATGTTTTTGCTTTGCTATGATAAGCTGCTAATGATGCTGTTTTTTTTAAGACACTTTTAGGGACAGCCTCCTTTGAATTATCTACTCGAAGCACAACGTGCGATCCCGGGACACTTCGGGCATGAAACCAAAAGTCATTTTGCTTTGCGAATTTTGTAGTTAGTAAATCATTGTTCTGGCTGTCCTTCCCGACAAATACGTAATATTTATTTTCTAAAAAATATCTCTTAAACTTGCTCTGTAGTTCTTCTTTAGGAGAGGATTCTGTTTGATCTTTGATTTTCAATTCTTTCATAATAATTTTATAATTTTCTAAATCATCATTTGAAAAAAATTTATTTTCTATTTCTTTTAACTTATCAAATTTAATTTTGTAATCATTAAATAATTGTTTTGACTTTTCAAGTGATATTCGCTGATTTTTAGCTTTATCAAAATATATGTCGGCATTTTTTTTGGGGGAATATTTCTCATCCAATTGAATTCTTATTGGAGTATTGTTTTCATAAATATCTTCAATCACCGCTTCGTTGATTCCATTTTTAATTGAATTGAGATTGATTAAAATTAAATTACCTAACTTTTTATACTCTTCTTCCTTGCTGCCTTTTCCAATTCTCGCTGTCAAGTTGTTCAATTTAGAGGTTACTTTGCCTAATTCCGAAGATAAATGTTTTTCAATTTTCTTTTTAGCATTCAGTTTAGCATCAAAATAAAACTCTTTTGATAAATAAAAATTCAATGCATCAATAGCACTTTCAAAAACTTCCTTTTTTGTTGATGGAATACTTTTAAAATTATTGAAACCCAATTTTTGTTTATTCTGAAATTCATCTATAAAAACTGCAGGCTTTTCATTTTTTATTTCAGAAATTAATTCTTTTAACATCTTTTTCAGCTTTACCTGAGAAGTAATTTTATTTTCATCATTTAAAAAATCAGCTCGAAATTTAATTTCAATTAATAATTCCTTCCCTACAAATGGATATTTCCTTTTAATTTGACTTTCAAATTCTTCACTTTCATCGATATCAATCTCAAAACTATTAAACTCACTTATAAAATTGGTTGAATGAAATTCTGTGATTAACTTTTCAGGCGATTCTTCAACTATATTTTTAAATGAACTCTGAATATTATCGTCAATTACTAAAAATAGATTTGTGAACTTTCCGCGAATGGTAAAATAAAAATCAAATATCGATGTTCTTATTTTTATTATTCTATCTGAATCTGCAATTCGAAATCTTATTTCTCCGGCAGGCAAATATTCTGAAAAGAAATCAATTGTATTTTTCTTTGCACGGTGGAAATTTTGTTTGATGGTAATATAAGGCAAGCCAGGGTTTACCGAGATTTCCAAAAACTTAAATTGATCTGATTTTTTTAATTCAAATACTACTTTGTCTTTATCCTGTGAAAAACAATTTATAATTGTATAACCGCTTAGTTCCTGATTGGCTTCAATGATTATTCTGTTTAAGAAAAAATAATTTTTATACATAGCAACTTTAAAATAAAAAAAGGGCTGGACATATATCCAACCCTAAAAAATAAAAATGAATTAGTATTTAATGCGCAGATCCGGTTTTTGCTTTCACAATGGCATTAAGAGATTTAATTCTTGAGAAAATAAAAATACCACCAAGAAATGCGGCAACAGTCATTAGTAAAAAGAATAATTTTTTATCATCAAAACTATCCCAGAAACTTGTCATAATTCCTGCAACCTTTCCACCAAGAGAAGTTGATAAAAACCATCCTCCCATCATAAGTGCTGTTGTCCTAGCCGGTGCTAATTTTGAAACAAGCGAAAGCCCGATTGGACTTAAAAATATTTCACTTACGGTAAAAACACCGTAAGTTAAAAATAACCATATTGCAGTAGTTTTATGTGTATATACAGACGGCACAGACATAATGGCAAAAACCATAATCAAAGAAGACAAACCGGATATAAACAACGCATACCCGAATTTGGAAACCGTGGTTGGTTCTTTACCGCGCCGTCTCAGCCAGGCAAATAAGCCTACAATTATCGGTGTGAGAACGATTATAAAAAACGGATTTATGGATTGAAATAATTCGGCATTTGCTAATCTAATATCTTCACCCTGCTTAGGCCATTCATCTTTCGGCACATTTTCAAAATATGGATCAGGACCTTCAACCATAATAGCTTGACCGTTTTCATCTGTGACCACCTTTAATTGTTTATCAACTTTTTCAACAGGCCTGGGATTGGTATTTACACTTTGCAGCATATCAATTTTTTCAGCAGCACCAGCAAGCACGGGAGCTATTTCTCTATCAGTATATGTCTGTGCCCAGATGGTTAATGAAGTTGCATTTTGATTATAAATTGTCCAAAAGATAATTGAAACAGTAAATATAAAAAGCAAGGCCCCTATGCTTTTTTTATCCTGCCCGGCAGATTTCATCCATAATGAAACATAAAAAGATATAACCGGGATACATGCAAAGATAAATGCATCATTCGAATTTGAACCAAATAAATTATTAGGAATAAGCCAGCCAATTACAGCAAATATTATTGCCGGGAGAAAAACATATAAGAATATTTTCATCATTGGCATGTCTTCTTTTTCCATCGGTTTTCTTACGTCAGCAAATTTGATATGCTTTAGTCCCGTTGAAATCCATACTAAAGCAATTACTAATCCCACTCCGGCAGCTGCAAAAGCATAACCCCAGCCATAATTATTTCTTAAATATGCGGCCACAAAATTACAGACAAGAGCGCCTATATTTATACCCATATAAAAGATATTATAGGCCGAATCTTTTAAAGGTTTCAGTTCTTCCTTATTATAGATAATTCCTAATATGGTACTAATGTTTGGTTTGAAAAATCCATTACCTACTATTATTAATCCAAGGGAAACAAATAAAGCGGTATCTCCCGGAAAAGCTAAACCAAAATACCCGGCAGCCATTAAAGAACCGCCAATGTAAATTGATTTGATGTACCCCAGGTAACGGTCAGCTATAAGCCCGCCTATAAAAGGAGTTAAATAAACCAACGCAATGAATGATCCTACAATATCAGCAGCGGATTTTGTATCAAAACCCTTCCCCCCAGTTTTAGAGTCGATTAAATAGAGAAGTAATATTCCTACCATCAAATAGTAACCAAAGCGCTCCCACATTTCCGTAAAAAATAAAACGTAAAGACCGCGGGGATGTTTTTTAAACATTAGAACCTCAACTTGTGAATTTTAATAAATGATAAATAAATAATTTATATTGTGAAATTATTGGAAATGATTTTAAAAAAGTAAGCAAGCTAATTTCTGATTTTATGTTTAGTTGGATGCTAATATAATTTATTTAACTATTTTTTCATAATTAAAATTGGATGATAAATATTTCTGCTATGTAAACTTTGAGATAATGCTTATTTGGATTATTAGATTAAATAAATCATTCAAACATTCATCCATTTAACTGATACGATTAATCAGATTCTTGTATAAGAAAACACCATTCTATATATTTGGTTTTATGAAAAATTTACTTCGAACCAAATTTATTAAAATATCATTTTTCTTTTTAATTGGAATGATTGTGTTCCTGTTAGCATTGAATTATTTTATTTTGCCATGGTATGTAAGCAGGCCTGAAACAAAAGTCCCAAATGTTGTCGGCTTAAAAGAAACTGAAGCGTTTGCTTTGTTGGAAAAATCAGAACTCCAGCCAATTATTTCCGATACTACATTCGATCAAAAATATCCCGAAGGAACAATTATACTTCAAAAACCTGAAAGCGGCAAAACTGTAAAAGAAGGAAGAAATATTTATCTGTTTATAAGTGGGGGAGAGCCAACGGTTATAGTGCCTGTATTAAAAGGAAAATCTATTCGTGAAGCAAAATTTACGCTGGAAAGAATTGGGCTTAAATTGGGAGATATAGAAGAAACAGTATCTAATCATCCGAGGAATATGATTTTTGATCAACAGTATGCTGAAGGGACGCCATTAAAAAAAGGAGCATCTGTCGGTGTATCAATTAGTGTTGGGGAAGGAGAAACTGGCGAAATAATTGTTCCCGATTTAATCGGC
>CAZRMA010000217.1:0-6580 GCA_964600655.1 uncultured Ignavibacteriaceae bacterium | reverse complement strand
ATGTAAAATGAATTATAAGCTAATTTAATAAAAGATAAAAATAAATACTTTGCTTCAGGTTAATCTACAATTTAAAATAAAAATCCCGCCTCGGTAAGCGGGATTGTAATGTGGGCAGAGAGGGAATTGAACCCCCGACACAAGGATTTTCAGTCCTTTGCTCTACCGACTGAGCTATCTGCCCATCAAAATTTTAAGAGTCCAAAAATAATTATAATTCTTAATAACTCAAAAATTTTTACTTCTATTTTTTACTATATCATTCCCTTTTCTTTTAATATTTTTTCAACCGTAACTTCTCCAATTTCCTGCAACTCATATTTTACACGTGTTGAAGGTTTATTGATTTTTAATATTCTTCCTAAATCTATTGGAGTACCAATTATTACTGAATCACAATCTGTTTTGTTAATCGTTTCTTCAAGATCTTTCATTTGACTATCCCCATATCCCATTGCGGGTAACAATACACCAATTTTAGGATACTTCTTGTATGTATCTGTAATTGATTTTACTGTATATGGACGAGGATCAACTATCTGTGCCGCACCATAATTCCAGGCTGCGACCATACCAGCACCATATTCCATTTCTCCATGAGTTAATGTTGGCCCATCTTCCACCACAAGAACTCTCTTCCCCATTATTAATTCAGGCTTCTCAACAAATATAGGAGATGCTCCTTCAATTACTTGTGCATTAGGATTTGCAATTCTAATATTATCTCTAACCGTTCTAATATTTTCTGGTTTCGCCTCTACTATTTTATTTATAATCACAGCATCAGCTAATCTTAGTGAGGTATTTCCCGGATAGTAAGTCATTTCATGTCCAGCCCTATGAGGATCAACAACAGTGAAAGTTAGATTTGATTTGTAAAATGGAATATCGTTATTGCCGCCATCCCAAATTATGATATCAGCTTCTTTTTCAGCTTCAGCAAGAATAGCTCCGTAATCAACACCAGCATAGATTACACTGCCCATCGCGATATGCGGCTCGTATTCTTCCATCTCTTCTATTGTGCATTTATGTTTCTTTAAATCGGCTAAAGAACCATATCTCTGAACTTTCTGTTTAACAAGATCACCGTAAGGCATAGGGTGTCTAATTGAAACAACTTTCTTTCCTGCTTCTTTTAATATTTGAACAACCTTCCTTGAAGTTTGAGATTTACCGCAGCCGGTTCTAACAGCAATAATCGATATCACAGGCTTTTTGCTTTTAATCATAGTTTCATCTGCACCTAAAAGGCGGAATGAAACTCCGGCAGCATTTACTATTGATGCTTTCGTCATTACATAATTGAAAGGGACATCAGAATAAGAAAATACAACTTCGTCAACTTTTAAATCTTTGATTAACTTCAGAAGCTCTTTTTCATCATAAATTTTTATCCCTTTCGGATATAATTTCCCTGTAAGTTCAGGCGGGTAAATTCTTCCGTCAATATTTGGAATTTGAGTAGCTGTAAAAGCAACAACATTATAATCTTCGTTGTCTCTGAAAACTACATTAAAATTATGAAAGTCTCGTCCGGCGGCACCCATAATAAGAACATTTTTTTTACGCATAAATCAATTCTCCATTAATATATTTTTTGTACATATTTTTTGATTAAAACTGTAATTCTTTTGGATACAGTTTTATGTTTTTGGTTTTCTCTATTCAACAGTCACACTTTTTGCCAGGTTTCTCGGCTGATCGACATTCAATCCTTTTTTAACTGCAATATGATAAGCAAGTAACTGTAAAGGTATAACTGAAAGTATCGGCATAAGCATTCTAATTGTATCCGGAATCTTAATTGAATAATCAACCAGCTTATCAATTTCAGAATCATTTTCACTGGCGATCGCAATAATTCTTCCTTTTCTAGCTCTAACTTCTTCTATGTTGATGATGATTTTTTCATAAGTTGAATCCTTGGGTGCAATAAAAACAGCAGGCATATTTTCATCTATTAAAGCAATTGGCCCATGCTTCATTTCTGCAGCAGGATAACCTTCAGCATGTATATAGGAAATTTCTTTTAGTTTTAATGCACCTTCGAGCGCTACAGGGAAATTATATCCTCTACCCAGGTAAAGAAAATTCTTTGCATTAACAAATTGATCAGCAATCTGTTCTATTTGATCATTTAACTTTAAAATCCTTGAAATTTTTTCCGGAAGCATTTGAAGCTCTTTTGCAATTGTTTGGCCATCTACCTTGCTCAAGCTTTTTTTCCTGGCGATTGCAAGCGTGATTAAAGCCAGAACTACTAATTGGGAAGTAAATGCTTTTGTTGAAGCAACACCGATCTCCGGCCCGGCATGTGTATAAACACCAGCATTACTTTCGCGTGCAATTGAGCTCCCCACAACATTGCAAATACCTAGAGCTAATGCTCCTTTATTTTTTGCTTCTTTCATCGCAGCTAACGTATCTGCAGTCTCTCCACTTTGAGTGATAAAAAATATTGCATCATCTTTATTAATAATTGGATTCCTATACCTAAACTCGGAAGCATACTCAACTTCAGTTGGAATGCGGGCAAACTGTTCAAACATATATTCACCAACCAAGCCTGAATGCCATGAAGTTCCGCACGCTGTTATTATAATTCTTTTTGAATCGGCAATTTGATCTATAACATTTTCAAGTCCGCCTAGTTTACTTGTCCCTTCATCAATTAAAATTCTTCCGCGAAGAGAATTGGTAACTGATTCAGGCTGTTCCATAATTTCTTTAAGCATGAAATGAGCATATCCGCTTTTATCAATTTCATCAAGAGTCATACTGATTTCATGGATTTCTTTTTCTAAATCATCATCATGAATAGTTTTTGCAATAAACTTATCTTTATGAATTTCAGCTAATTCTCCATCTTCTAAATATATCACTTGTTTTGTATGTGCTAAAATTGCGGATACATCTGATGCTACAAAATTTTCACCTTCCCCAATTCCAATAACAAGAGGTGAACCTTTTCTTGCGGCAATTAATTTGTCCGGTTCTTCCTCATAAACAACACATATTCCATAGGTACCATCTACTTCATTTAAAGCCATTCTAACTGATTTAAATAAAGTATGGCCTCTTTTTAAAAAGCTGTCAATCAAATGCGGTAAGACTTCTGAATCTGTTTCAGTTAAAAATTCGTAACCTAATTTCTTCAAACCGGTTCTTAGAGTTTGGTAATTTTCGATTATTCCATTATGAATAACACACAAAGTTTTATCAGTATTAAAATGCGGGTGTGCATTTGTTTCGGTTGGAGCACCATGAGTTGCCCAGCGTGTATGTCCTATTCCAATATGTGAAATAAAATTTGTTTTATCTAATTTATCCTGAAGTAAAGAAACTTTACCTTTGTTTTTAATTATTTGTGTACCAGCATCTGTTAATATTGCAATTCCTGCAGAGTCATAGCCTCTATATTCCAATCTTTTTAATCCATTTATTAAGATTGGGATACAATTTTTATCACCTATGTATCCAACTATTCCACACATTTTTCTTACCTTTTGATTTTTTGAAAGATGCTAAAAAACAAAAATGGTGCCTAATTGATATGCATATAATTAGGCAAATTGGGAATGTTTTGCAATAAAAATTTCATATTGAGAAAACTATTTAACTTTTGCTAATTTCTCAGTTGCGGTTTTAACAATTCCATTATTTTTATACACAATTTTGTAAAAATATAAGCCATTTGCAACTTCATCTCCATCCTGATCCCGGCCATCCCAATAAAATTTATTTAAACCTATACTAAGCTGTGAAGTTGGAATCGAAATATCTTTTATTAGCCTTCCGGCAACAGTGTATATCCTAATAAATAATTCTTCCGGTACTTGAGTTCCGCGAAGCTCGAAAGTGAAGTAAGTGGCATCCTTGAAAGGATTAGGAATGTTAAAAATGTTTTGGATATCATTTTCAGTATAAGTATAAAAAATAATTTGATATGAAGTTGTGTCAAAATAATTTCCTGAAGCATCCCTAGCTAATATTTCAAGTACATTTTTCCCGTTTTCGAGTTTTGGATTCCATTCAATTACTGATTGAGAATTTGGATATGGAATGTATGAATAATCTAAATCCGGCCGTGAAAAGTTTAAAGCATTATTATTATAAATTAATGTAAAATAACTGGTATCTAACGGTAAAGGACTGTTATCTTCAAGAGTTATTAGAATTTTAGGATTCGAAGAAACAATATCCCCATTCAAAATTTCTTTACCATCAAAAGTAATTTTCATCTTCGGATTTATTGAATCTCTTGCGATATAAAAATCTCTATTGATAATATTATTGACAGTAAAGTATTCAGGCGTTTCAGTTTCAACTACCACCTTCATTTCATTGTTAAATAGCAGTCTGCTTGTTGTGATGGTATTATTGATTATAACCGAACTATCTTTCGGAACAGAAACAGTATAATTAAAAAATGCCGAATCAGATGAGGATGTATCCGAAGCATTCAAATAATATTTCACTTTCAAACTAGGGACATCAATATCACTGATGTTTCTAATTTTAAGACTTGATTCAATTGGCAATCCTTGAAGATTGGTATCGGGCGAGAATGTAAAATTATTTTTTGATAATACTATTTCCGATGGAGTCTGATAGGAAACATTCATGCTTTTTAATTGAATCGGTGAAGAACTGCCATAAGATGAATCTACAAAATCAAATGAGGCCCTTATATGGTTATATGTATTGGCATCGATACTAGACAAATCAATATTATCTTGAATATTTGCCTTCAGCAATTCCCAATTGCCATTAGTCTTATTTAAACCTTCTAAGCTTGCCGCGTATGTGCCGGCTGCACCATTTGCATCTATACTATAACTAATATTATTCCATTTGGACGCAGGGCCGATACTAGGAGAAACAGCACTACCGATTGCATCCTTATATTTACCTGCAAACTTGAAAATACTTGGGGTGAAACCCGACCTAAACACAGAGGCATAGACATAATCATTTTGCCAATCATAACACCATGCATAAAATCCTTGAAATGGTTCGTAGGAAATCCATTCTTCCTTAAACGATCCATCTGACAGATCAAACATTCTCATATAACCCGAATCAAAATTTTCATAAACAAATAGATAGCCATCAGCAACAAAAAAAGCGGAAAACCCTGGATAACTAATTCCGGACAATACTATGTCATTTTCAACTTTTCTCCAATTATTTGCAGGGTCAAAAATTCTCAAAGTGTATTTAGAATTTCCCAAGGAATCTTTATATGCCAAATTATAAACATATTTGCCGTCAGATTGTAAGTAAAAGGCTCCATTATTAGTTTGAGCATTTTCATTTAGTAAACCCTCGGAAATATTAACACTACTTGTGTCGCCCGTTTCCGGATTTATTTTCAACAATGATTTATAATTTCCTGTTGCAGCATAAATAAAACCATCACCGTGGTAAAACATAGTATGCCAGATTTCCACATTGACATTTGGAATGTCGCCATAATTTTGACCAGCAACCGTTTCGTTTAGTCCCGTGCCTAATTTATAAATCTTACTTGGCTGAGAATTATTGAAATACGTCATGCTGGCAAAATAAATATATTTACCATCTGTAGTTATGCTCGATAAATTATTTATTTCTGCTGGAAGAGTTACATTTATTGTATTCAGAAATTTTTTATTAGATGGATGTGGCGGCAGAAATTTAGTGTTAAGAACTAAACCTTTTAAAGAATCTGAAAAAATAATATTTGAAAGTCCAAACATCTTTAATTGTTTATTCTTCACGCTGTAACCGTTCTGAGAATTATTAGTAATCTCAAAAGTTCTTGCTTTACTCCACGAACTTGAATCAGTCCCATTATAAATTCTAGTTCTCCAATAATAAATACCTTCAGCTAAGTTTGGCGATTTCCATTTCAGTAATCCATCCGCAGGTCTTATTGAGCCAGAGTTTATCAAAGGACTGGCGAAGCTTAATGTTGTGTCTATCTCTATGAAATATGTAAGATTTAAATTTAAATAAATTCCATTATCAACCATAAGAAAATCAATTGAGCTATTCGCACTAGTTGTTCCATCAACTGGTTTAACAATACTTGGTTCTCCTAAATCATACACAGCAAATGAAGCTGAAGCTTCATTATCAGAATAATCCATTTCAGGTATTACGTTTGTTTCATTAATCTTTGCGGTTAATTTATACAAACCTCCCTTTTTAGGAATCCAAACAAATATGGTTGAATCATTTTCTCCAAAGCTCCTAAATTTATGATCCCCCACTTTATACGATGTATCAGTGGAAGAAGCAAACAATTCTAGTGAAACCGAATCAGGCTGAAAAATTCTACCTAAATTATTGACTCTAATCTTTATTTTAACAGTATCTGTAGTTAAAGGATTTTCTGGAGTGATTGAAATATCATTCTGATTAATAGCAAAATCTGGCTTATCAGGAATTGCTAGTTTTAAAACGGGATCTCCAAATAATGTTAGAAGCGCAACCTGACTGGCATTATAGGGTGGGGCTGCACCCAAGCGTATTTTTGAATTTAAAATGGCCTTACCGGATATATATTGTTCTTTAGAAAATGTTTCATCAT
>CAZRMA010000216.1:0-6582 GCA_964600655.1 uncultured Ignavibacteriaceae bacterium | reverse complement strand
TAAATCAATTTACACATAACTGGTATTATGATGGAAGACAATATTTTTCAAACGTCGAATATAGTATACTTGCGTCAATAAGCTTCTCAACAGTTATGCCTGCAGTATTTGGAACAGCGGAATTGGCGTCAACTTTCAAATGGATAAAAGGAATAAACAAACGTTGGATTGTTGAACCGACAAATCAAATTATTGAAATCTTTTTTGCCGCAGGCTTTCTTATGCTTTTTTTGCTGCTGATTTTTCCAAATGTTTTTTATGTATTTATATGGCTTGCAGTTTTTTTTATAGTAGAACCATTGAATTATAAACTTAAAATCAATACACTATTTGATTATATACGGGTAGGAAATTGGAGGCCAGTGGTTGCACTTTGCATTGGTTCGTTAATCTGCGGGTTCTTTTGGGAGATGTGGAATTATTTGTCTTACCCCCATTGGATATACTATGTCCCTGGAGTCAATTTCCTTCACATTTTTGAAATGCCGTTATTGGGTTATTTGGGTTATATTCCTTTTGCTTTGGAACTATACTCAATTTATAACTTGGTTGCCTGGCTTACTAAGAATAAAAAACTAGTATCTTTATTAGAAATAGATTTGTAATCTTTTACGCCATAGAAATTTAGTTTGTAAAGCAAAGACTTTTAAAAATAATTGAACTTTACAACTTGAATAAAATTGAATATGTTTGAGTTGATAAAAAGGCGAGCGTAACTCAGTTGGTAGAGTGTCAGCTTCCCAAGCTGAATGTCGCGGGTTCGAACCCCGTCGCTCGCTCTACAGTAAATTATATAATTTTGATTTCTAACAAAATAGTTTAATATTTGTAGCTCAAAAATAAGTATTTGGGCGTTTAGCTCAGTTGGTTCAGAGCATCTGCCTTACAAGCAGAGGGTCCGCGGTTCGAATCCGTGAACGCCCACTAATGATTCTTAGGGGGAAATTTAAATTTGTACTCCGTTTATATTTTCCTTTTACACAAAATTAATAGATATTATCTTAGTTATATCTCAAATCTAAAAGACAGAGCCACCATACATAACTCAATTGACTGTAATTGCCGAATGTAAACTTGGAAGAGGTAATCGTGCCATTAAATTTTAAAATGCAATCCTTCCATACAATCAAAATAACATTATATAAATTCGTCAATCAGAATCGTACTCTTATTGACAATTCATAATGAAGAAAGATCATTCGGCACACGGAAGAGCAGAGCATCCATGGTTAACCGGTACTGCTTCTTGGTTCTATACAGCAGCTACAAAATATATTCTCGGTATTCGTCCTACTTATAAAGGTTTGGAGATTGATCCTTGTGTGCCTTCGGATTTGGAAGAATTTGAAAATCACAAAAAAATGAAGAGATGCTGTTGTAATATTAAAATTAAAAATCCCAACAAAATTGAAAAGGGAGTTAAATCAATTCGACATAATAATAAATCAGTTGATGGAATTATACCTATTCAAAATTCAGGTTCTATAAACGAAGTTGTAGTTATAATGTGCTGAATAAAAGTAAAGATTTTAAAACTTGTGCCAAATTTATTTTGGTATTAAAAATTAAATAGATAAAATGAAAGCCATATTAATTTTGCTAGTTTTTTCCTCGTGTTGCCTTTCCGCTTATTCAAAAGAGATTGTTGCTTATTTTCCTGAATGGAAGGTTAAAGAAAATCCATATTACGTTAAAAATATTGATAAATCAGGATCAGCAGAAAAAATTACTGTTTTAAATTATGCATTTGTTATTCCAAAACCTGATTCATTAGGGAATATTATTCCGCAGTTTATGCATCCATATTATGATTACGGTCAGGCCTACACAGCAGACATGAGTGTCGATGGAATGGCAGATGATTCTATTACTCAGCCTTTAAGGGGTCATTTTAATCAGTTGAGAAAGCTAAAGAATAAATATCCTCATTTAAAAATTTTAATATCATTAGGCGGCTGGGAAGGATCAACATATTTTTCCGACATCGCATTGGATGATGAATCAAGAAATAATTTTGTCGAAGCATGTATTAATATTTTTATTAAAGGAAATTTACCCATTACAAATTATGCTGGTGGAAAAGGTAGTGCCGCAGGTATTTTCGATGGCTTTGATATCGATTGGGAGTTTCCTTATAGAGGCGGATACGAAGGTATTCATCACAACATCAATGATATAACTAATTTTACAAAACTATTAAAAATTTTTAGAGAAAAATTAGATTCTCTTAAACAAGGTTACTTGCTAACGGCGGCTGTGCCTGCGAGAGAATCAGATTTTAAATATTTTAATTTTTACAAAGACCAGCAATATCTTGATTGGTACAATCTAATGACATATGATTTTCATGGAAGTTGGGATTCGATAACGAATCATCATACTAATCTATTAACTTCACCAAAAGATATTATTTCAAATAGTAATAGTGAATCATTTGATAAGGCAGTAAAACTTTTTAATTCAGTTTGCGGTGTCAGCAAAAATAAAATTGTCCCTGGCGGAGCTTTTTATGGAAACGCCTGGGCTGATGTTGATTCAGTAAATGAAGGTTTATACAGACCTGGTAAAAATTATAAATTTAATGGTGATAACAGCTTTAATAATTTTTCTGATTTTAAAAAACTTTTAACAAATGGATATAATTATTATTGGGATAAATATGCTATGGCGCCATTCTTATATAATTCAAAGGATAGTATATTCTGGACTTTTGATGATGAAAAATCATTAGCTCTAAAATCACGATATGTTGATGCCTATAATTTGCGGGGAATTATGTTTTGGGAAATTAGTGGAGATGATTCAACTGGAACACTTGTTAATTCACTTTTTACTGGGAATACACAATCTGCTGAATTAAGCCAAAGCGAAAATGTAAATAAATCATTTTATATTAAAATAATTTCTCCCAAACAATCAGATTGGATAAATGAAGCCTCAAATGTAATTATAGAAACTGAATGTATAAATAAAAAAATTGTCAAGGTTGAATTTTTTGGTGATGGCAAATCTTTAGGTTATTGTACTAAACAGCCGTTTAATTGGGCTTGGTTTAATGTGCCAGTTGGATTAAACAATATAAAAATTATTGCGTCTGATAGTACTGGTAGTATTGCATCAAATTCTATAGCTATTTTTGTACATGAAAATTAAAGTATCATAAATTTTTTAATTCTAAATTGAAGAAGTTATTTTTCAAATAATACTTCTAATCATCATCTAATTCAGTAAAAGAAATATTTATAACTTTTTTTCTCTATTCATTTCATTTTACTGCCTTATATCCTAATTAGCTTGACTATTTCATTATTTATTTGCACAATTCACTATGTAATTCTTCTCTACTCCGAGAGAGAAAGAATATTTAACTTATCATGAACAAGGCTACATCTCATTTTAGATTTCTCTCCCGAAGCATTTTGTAATTTTTATATTGCAATAAGTCCTAAGCAAAGGAGGGAGATATGAAAAAGTTATTCGGCTTTATATTTCTGGCGTTGATTACCGGATGTACATCAATTCAAACCCAAAGATCATTGATACAAGAACCTGAGCTGCTAAAACAGTATGCCTTGCCTATTGTTCCACCATCAATTTATCGTCAAAATTTCGAAATGATTTGCGACATGCTGATTTCAACAGATGGAACTGTTGAACGAGCAAGTTTTGCTAAAAGCAGCGGCGATAAAGATTGGGATACGCTCGCAATTGCCTCAATTTTAAAGTGGAAATTTACTCCACCAATGTATAATGAAAAACCCATTAAACTATTAACCCGCAGGAAGATTAAAATTCAATTTGCTGAACCTCAGATGATGAATTTAGCAGAAATTGTTTTTTCAAATTTGAATCAGGCTGATTCCGCGTACGAAGCTTTAGTTGCCGGAGAAGAATTTAGTAAAATGGTAGTTAAGTATTCAATAGGTTCTTCCCGAATTAATAACGGGTATTTGGGTTCAACAAATATTCAAAATTATTCTAAAAATATTTCTTCCGCTCTTTCAGATTTGAAAGAAGATGAATTCACGAAACCTCTTCCTTATGGTCAAAATTTTATAATATTCAAGAGATTAAAAAATATTGAGAGTGTCGACAAAAAAGAAACAATTAAAAATAAAGAAAACTTTTTTATAGAATCCAAAAGTTACGTTACTTTGTAACTATCTATGTTTTTTAATCATTAAACATAAACCCAATTTCTCTAAGAAATTGGGTTTATAAAAATCACAATATTAATATTAAATCATCAATCCTTAAATGCTTCTTTAACTAGGTCGACCTGTTGCTTATTTGAAATTTTTGATGAACCAACAGCAGGGCTGGCACTTTCAGGCCGTCCGATGTATTTAAGCTTCTGCCATTCCGAAAGATCATCATACAATCTTTGAGTTAAGAAATTCCAGGCTCCCATATTTTTCGGCTCTTCCTGAACCCATCGAACAGATTTTGCATTTGCGTAAGAAGATAATAAATTTTTCATCTTCTCGGATTTATAAGGATAATATTGTTCTAATCTTACTATAGCGGTGTCATCAATATCATTTTCAGTCCTATATTTCAGTAAATCGTAAAAGACTTTTCCACTAGTTAGAATTATCTTTTCAATATATTTTTTCTTTTCAATTGTTGTATCGTCAATTATTTCGTAAAACTTCCCATTTATAAATTCATCCTTTGGAGACTTAGCTTCTATTCTGCGAAGAAGGCTCTTTGGAGTCATAACAATTAATGGTTTTCTTTCAGCATGTAATATTTGTCTTCTTAACAAATGAAAATATTGAGCTGGTGTAGATGGATTGCAAACTTGCATATTGTTCTCTGCACAGAGTATCAAAAATCTTTCCAATCTTGCACTGGAGTGTTCCGGCCCCTGACCCTCAAAACCATGGGGCAGCAGCATTACAACGCTGTTTGGCACTTTCCATTTTTCGTACGAGACTACAATAAAATTATCAATAATTACCTGAGCACCATTTGCAAAATCTCCAAACTGTGCTTCCCATACTACTAAGGCTAAAGGATCTGCAGTACTATAACCGTATTCAAATCCTAGCACCGCAGCTTCAGAAAGTAAACTATCAAGTGCTTCAAGGCGGGCTTGGTTTTTAGAAATATAATTTAAATAAAAATATTCTTCGCCTGTTTCAATATCGGTTAATGCTAAATGTCTTTGACTGAAAGTACCGCGCACACTGTCTTGTCCGCTTAATCTTACCGGCGTTCCTTCCAAAAGCAGACTGCCGAATGCCAATGATTCAGCAAATGCCCAATCAGCATCACTTGAACCGTCAATTAATTTTTTCCTATTGTCCAGAAATTTCTTCAGTTTAGGATGAATGTGAAAATTTTCCGGCTCAATAGTAATTGCATTTACAATTTTGATTAATGTTTCTTCGGTTATATTTGTATCCTTTACCGGCTCGATTGCATCCATTTTTTCCTGAGGAACAGCTAAGGGCACATCAGTATTAAACTCAGTGCTTTTCTTTTTTATTTTATCGAATGATTTGCTCAATTTATCGGTGATATTCTCGTTCATTTGATTAATTTCTTCTTTTGAAAGAGTTTTATTCTTTAAAAGAAAATTCGAATAGATTTCTCTAACAGAAGGATGGCTTTTTATTTTTTCATAAAGAAGTGGCTGCGTAAAGCCAGGTTCATCACCTTCATTATGTCCATGTCTCCTATAGCCAAATAAATCAATAACAACATCTTTTTTGAATTTCTGCCTGTATTCAAATGCGAGCTTTGCAACCCAAATTGAAGCCTCAGGATCATCTCCGTTTACATGAAAGATTGGAGCTTGGATCATTTTAGCAACATCAGTTGCATAGACTGATGATCGTGCATCTTCAGGTGTTGTGGTAAATCCAATTTGATTATTAATAATAATATGAACAGTTCCACCGGTTCTATAGCCGCTAAGCTGCGAAAGATTTAATGTTTCGGCAACGACTCCTTGCCCTGCAAAAGCTGCATCTCCGTGAATCAAAACCGTCATAACTTTTTTATGATTTTTATGATCATCTACCCTTGTTTGTTTGGCCCTAACAATACCTTCAACAACAGGATTCACCCATTCAAGGTGACTTGGATTTGAGGCCAATGATACAACAATTTCATTCCCGCTTTGAGTTTTGTATAAGCCGGATGCTCCTAAATGGTATTTAACATCTCCCGATCCTTCAATCGAATTTGGATCGCGAATATCTTCAAACTCGGAAAAAATTGAATCGTACGATTTGCCTATAATATTAGCAAGCACATTCAATCTTCCACGGTGAGCCATGCCTAGTACAACTTCATTCACCTTGTCTTCACTTGCTTCATTTAATAATAAATCAATTACAGGAATTAAAGTTTCTGATCCTTCAAGAGAGAATCGTTTATGGCCAATAAATCTGTTGTGGATAAAATGTTCAAAATTTTCTGCAATAATTAATTTATTAAGAATATTTTTCTTTGATTCTATTTCAAAATTTGGAGAATTTTTAATCGGCTCCATTTTACTTTGCAGCCAGGATTTTTCCTCAGGGTTTTGAATATGCATATATTCAATACCGATTTTTTCACAATAAGTTT
>CAZRMA010000215.1:0-6605 GCA_964600655.1 uncultured Ignavibacteriaceae bacterium | reverse complement strand
CCGGCTTCAGGCAGCACTGGCAAAGGCAATTGTTTTCACGCAAAACCAAGCAGAGTTCTTACAGCTTAAGAAATGAATCCTGATCAACAAGGTTTAATGATAATAGTTAAGAACATATAAAGTTACACACAGATAACACGAACCAAAGAGGAGAAAATAAAATGGAAAAAACATTTGCAATCATAAAACCGGATGCCTTTGCAGCCGGAAATGCTGGAAATATACTTGCTTCGTTCAGAGAATTAAGTGAAATCATGAAAATCGATAGATCAACAGGAAAAATCTTATGGCGTATGGGTGGAAAGAGTAAAGAATTTACTTTTATCAATGAGCATCCTGAGCACGCACCTTTTTATTATTCACGGCAGCACAATGTTAAAAAACTTTCAAATGGAAATATTTCAATATTTGATAATGGAGATCGATATAAGGATTCGAGAGCAGCAGAATACAGTGTAGACGAAATTAATAAAACAGCGACTCTTGTTAGTGAGTTTCACTATCCTTCGTCTTTAGGTAAGATAGCTTCGGCATTAGCAGGAAATGCTGAAAAACTTCCTGATGGAGGTTGGTTCATTTGTTATGGTGCATTATATCCACCAGCTTTTAGTCCTGTTAGACATCAGATTGTGGAGTCGCATGCTGATGGTTCGCTAGCTTTGGTTATAAGCTTACCGGAAAACGTGCTAGCATATCGTGCATCAAAATTACCTTGGAAAGAACTGGTAATTAAGCCATCAGATTTTTTAGACAATATAGTGCAGGGAAATAATTACCCCGATAACAACCACCCCAAAAATACAGGCATCATTGTTCACTATGATTCATTAAATAATGCACCGTATATGGGGGCTACTCTTACACGAAGTCCCTATGGGCCAAAGGATTCACATTTTGATGATAAAGCTCCGATCATATATCCTATTTCACTTAAATATGAAAATTTTGCTGGGGTAGAAACACAGAAGGCAATTTTTCATGTTGATCTAACAAAGTATCCGGAAATATTACATCCGGCCAGTACATCTTTTTACATGAGAGATTCAGTTAATCACTCATTTATTTTATTGCCAACTACATACGATAACACTAAAAATGAACTCTCTGCAACTATAAGAGAATTTGGTGAAATAGCTTTCGGTGAACCTGATGTTACACCTGAAGCTAATATTCCAATTCCGTTTGAGCCTGAAAGATTTTCAACAGTTAGTGTTCAGGAAAAAGATTCTGTTTCATTGAAGTGGACAGGACAGGGGCTTTATGATTCTTTTAGAGTGCAGGTGTCTAAAGATAGTATGTTTAATAATATCTTAGTGGACTCGACTTTGAAATCATCTTTTATAACAATTTACAATTTTGATAGTACAAATTACTATTGGAGAGTTTCTTCATCTGTAAATTCCATAAGCAGTTCATGGACTGAACCCTGGAAATTTAAAGTAGATTTTACAACCGGCATTAGTAATACAAAAAATGTGCTGCCGGATGAATTTCAATTATCACAAAATTTTCCAAATCCATTTAACCCGGCAACCACAATTAATTTTTCCTTACCATCTACCCAACTGGTTAAGTTACAAGTTTACAATATACTGGGACAGCTCGTTAAAACTTTGGTAAACAAGGAAATGCAGCCTGGATATTTTAAAGTAGATTTTAATGCAGCTAATTTATCCAGCGGAATATATCTTTATAAAATGCAGGCCGGGAATTATTCGCAAGTAAAGAAGATGTTGTTGATAAAATAAAATATAGAGAATGTTTTTAGTTATTAGCTAAAATAAGCTTTTATATATCGGTGAGAATTTTAAAAATATAAGTTTAATTTCCTTGCAGATTTTATCATTTACTTTTTTGCTTATCCAATAGATTTTTTATTTTATTAATTGTCAGCGGGGCAGAGCCTTCAAAATGATTATTTATATTTAAATAAATATCCACTTCCTGAATTATTAATTGTTTTATCAACTGGACTATCATTTCCAAATTCTCATCTCTATTGATGTAAATTTTATTCCATACTTTATTACTGATTTTTTCAATGCCGCTTCTATCGGGCCCGTGTAATCTTACGATTGTTAAATGTTTGAAATAATCTTTGTTCTTTTCAAAAACCGAATTTATAGACGGCATGAAGTAGCCCTCTAAAAAAACATGATATATATTTAAATCAGATAGAAACTTGAAATAATTTTCAGTAAGATAATTTGGATTCCTAATTTCAATGGCTATCGGCGGAATATCATTCGGCAAATCATTTATAAAATCATAAAGCTTATTTTGGAATTCATGAAGCGACGGCATTTTTTGTTTATTCAAATATTCAAACTGAAACATTAAACAACCGACTTGTTTTTCAATTGGTTTTATTGTTTTTAAAAAGGTTTCAAATAATTCAACAGATAAAAAATTAGGGTTATGGGGAGGCAATACACTTTTATTATTGCTGTAAGGATGCGTGAGTGTTATTGAATTAGGGACTTTGATTGTAAATCTAAATTTTGACGAAACAGATCTTTTGTATTCGTTCACCGTTTCTGTATCGGGTAAAACAACCTTGTTGTCAAACAGTGACCAAAACCATTGATCAACTTCAACACTATCAAAATGTTTAGAGTATTCTTTGAGATAATTAATATTCTCTTTTTCCGGATATATAATTCCTTGCCATGAATCATATTTCCAGCTGCAGGTTCCAATTCGAAGTGAAGACATAACTTTAATATTTTATGTAAAAATAATATTAAATATAATTAAAAATTGAAGAGTAGGGAATGAATGGTTGGTTGATTGCTTTTTTAGATTTAGAAACTAAAAATATTTAATCTAAATTCACAACAACTTTCCCGGTTGTCTTACCGGATTTTAATGTTTTAACAGCATGGGGGAGATCATTGAAAGAGAATACATGATTAATAATTGGCTTTGGTAGATTTAATTTTAAAACTTCATCAAGAAGCTTTCTTAAATACTCAACCTGCTCGTATATCCAGATTAAATTAAATGCCATGACAGCTCTGTTTTGTTCAATCATTCTTAATGGATCGACTTTTGGCCGGGTTAAATATCTGTACGCAAGAGTAAATAAATTTGAAGCTGATTTACCTGTAGAAAAAGCTCCGCCGCCATAAACAATTACCCTGCCGGTTGGAGCTAATAGATCAAATGAAGATTTAAAGACTTTTCCACCAACAGCTTCAAGAACAATATCTAAATTTCTATTGCCTAATGCTTCTTGAATATTTCTTTTTAAGTTTTTATCGCGGACAATTATTTTATCATAACCTTCAGACTTTAATAGTGCTCTCTTTGATTCATTCCCAATTGTTCCAATAGTATAAGCAGAAAATATTTTCGAAATTCTGTTTGCATTTAATCCAACTCCTCCAGCGGCACTATGAATTAAAACTGTTTTGTTTCGATTAACTTCTCCTAATTTTACCAACGCATAATATGCAGTTAATGCCTGAACAATAAATGAAGCGCCTTCCTGGAAACTCCAATCAGCCGGTAATTTTAAAACGTATAATTGGTTTATATTTATGTGTGTAACATACGCTCCAAATTTGGTGACTCCATAAACTCTATCACCAATTAAAAAATCTTTTACACCTTCTCCTTTTTCAATTATAACTCCTGAGAATTCTAGTCCAGGGATTAAATTAAACAAGGGCGCAGCTTTGTATAAACCAAGAATTGAAAATACATCTGCAAAGTTTAATCCAATTGATTTTACTTCCACTGTTACTTCATTTACTTCTGGATCGGGAAGGTCTTGTTCAATTAATTTTAAATTGTTTATTGAACCCGCTCTTTTTAGGAAGTATGCTTGTCTTTTCATGATTTGATTAAGTTAATTGAAATAGTTAATTGATTCTGGTTTGGCATTCCCCAGATTAAAATTAAACCTAAAAATAGCATAATTTGTAATGATTATGTTTAAACTTAAATTATTTTACAAATGTAATAATCTATGAAGTTCTTTACGAATTAAATTATTGATTGACTATCAAATTATTTTTAAGGAATTTTAAATACATTAAATGTTTTTAACTATTTAGGATAAGTTAAATAATGTGTAATGGGGATTTCAATCACAAAGATTCTTTTCTCAAAAATAAAATTCATTTTTTTAAATTTAAATTCTTCTCAACTATCTTGCTGCTTTTTGCTTCGCTAATTGGCTGCAGTTTCAATAATACAAATGTTCACAAAGTTACCTTTGAAGTTACATTAAAAAATTCAATTGATAATAAGAAAGTTTTTATTTCCGGTGATCAGCCTGAATTAGGTAATTGGAAGCCGGATTTAATCGAGCTGACAAAAATCAATGACAGCACTTTTGAAAAAACTATGTCTTTTAAAGACGGAGAAAAAATACAATTTAAGTTTACTTCGGGTACCTGGTGGCAGGAAGCATTGAATAGCAAAAGGGCTTTATTTAAGAATCTCAATTTGAAAGTTAAGAATGACACTTTAATTAAGATTAAAGTTTATAGTTGGAAAAACACTTTTAAAAATGGCATTGTTGTTTTAAATGAAAAACGTTTTCGTCCCGAAAGAGAACAACTGGCTGTTGAGAATTTTTGGAGATATCATCCCGGGAATAATTTTGAGTGGGCCGCTGAAAATTATAATGACAGCAGCTGGAGGGAAGTAGATTCATACTTAAAATGGAAAGATAGTACAGGACTTCAATGGGACAATGTTGGATGGTTTAGATTTCATTTTATAGCCGATACTTCAATTTGGAATAAAACTCTAGCTTTATCAATTACTCAACTTGGTGCATCTGAAATATATTACAATGGAAAACTTCTTTATTCGTTTGGTGAAATAGGGAAGTCAGAAAAAGATTTCAAACCCCAACAAGTCCGTATCTGGAAAGAATTAAAAATCGAACCAAAATTGAATCAGCTATTTGCGGTGAGATATGCAAATTACAATTGGCGTAAACAGGAAGCTCTAGGTTTTACTCCTGGCTTCATACTTTATTTGAAAGATGTCAACACAACATTTACGAACGTTTACAACCAGACCTATATAATGACATTGAGGCAGATGATTTTCACAATTATTCCTTTAATATTATTTCTACTTCATATTACACTGTACGGGTTTTATCCAAAACTAAAAGCAAATTTATTTTACGCGATATGTATACTTGGATTCGGGGGCATTACGTATTTCGGGTATCAAAAATTTATTTCGACAGATCCCAATACAATTATATTATTTTATAGATTAAACAATGTATCCGTTCCCATTGCAATATTTTTTGGATTGTTAATGGGTTATGAGATAAATTATGATCAGCTTCCAAAACGTTGGCTTCTCTTTCTAATTATTTTTATTTCACTATTTATCTACTCATATCTTAATCCGGGGGGTGACACAACGTATACAAACTACATATTTTTTGGCATTACAATGCTGGATTTATTATTGACTTCTGTTTTTTCCAAAACTCATTCATCAAAAGAAGGCAGCTGGATAATGTTTGCCGGTCTTTTGTTTTTATTTACTTTTATCGGGCTTCAAATATTAACTGACTTTGCAGTTATTACACCTATTTTCAACACAAGCCAAATTTTTGTTTATGGAATGCTTGGTTTAGCTATTTCAATGTCTATTTTTCTTTCTTACAACTTTTCACTCACTAACCGGAATCTTGAAAAGCAGCTGGTAAAAGTAAAGCAGCTTTCGGAAAAAACTATTGAGCAAGAAAGAATGGCAAACAAGCTTGAATTAGAACGCAGAATTATTCAAGTTGAAAATGAAAGAAAGAGTAAAGAATTAGAATCAGCAAGAGCTTTGCAATTGTCCTTGCTTCCTAAATCACTTCCCAAGTTTCAGAAAATGGAATTGGCGGCTTTTATGGAAACTGCGTCCGAAGTTGGAGGTGATTATTATGATATAATAAATTTTAATCCCGAAGTTTCAATAATTGCAGCTGGAGATGCAACAGGCCATGGTATTAAAGCCGGAACTCTCGTAGCTGTAACTAAAAGTCTTCTATTTGAAAACAGTAAAAATCTACATGTATCGGAAATACTAAAAAATATAAATGACACTTTGTTGTCTATGCAGCTTGGAAATTTATATATGGGATTAACTCTTCTAAAATTAAATGGATATGCAGTTGAACTATCTTCTGCTGGAATGCCGCCGGTTATTGTTTATAGAAAGGGAACAAATCAATTAGAAGAAGTGGTAATCAAAAGAATGCCGCTAGGAGCTACAAATAAATTAAAATTTGAATTATACACTCTAAATATGAATCCCGGTGACATGATTGTTTTATTAAGCGACGGTATGCCTGAATTATTTAACAAAGAGAAAAAGATGTATGAATATGAAAGAGTTAAAGAATTATTATTCCAACATAGAGATAAAACACCTCAGGAAATTATAAATCAATTAAAGACTGCAATCAATGGCTGGCTAAACGGCAGCCAGCAGACAGATGATATTACATTCGTAATAATTAGGTACAACTAATTAGAAATCTTTTTTTATCTCATTTCTCACGTCTGCTTCACTTCTTTTTTTGTCTTAGCTTTCATCCTGCTGAAAGCCGCAGACGTAATGATTAAAACTATACC
>CAZRMA010000214.1:0-6622 GCA_964600655.1 uncultured Ignavibacteriaceae bacterium | reverse complement strand
CTCCATTACATGACACCAATGACATGTTGAATATCCAATTGATAAAAATACAGGCTTGTCTTCACTCTTGGCTTTTTTGAATGCCTCATTACTCCAAGGGAACCAATCAACGGGATTATTCGCATGCTGAAGTAAATACGGGCTTTTTTCTTTAATAAGATTATTGGACTTTTTCATTCTTTCTCACAGGTATTATAAAAACTTCCATGGGAAATTGCTTTGTTATAGTATCAGTTTTTTGATAATTTTAGTTAAGATAATATTTTTTTAATGTTAATCATAAAATTTTATGACAAAATCACAAATATGGGTCGCTTCATTTTTAGTTGTTTTTTTAATATTGTTCTTTTTAGGAAGAGTGTCGAAAAATGTAGATAGTGAAAACGGACAAACCACAACGAGTCCTATGCCGCAATCAAATATGACATCAGAAGATTTAAGCGGACAGGAATTAACATCTAAACTTGGATGCGTAAATTGTCATGGCACTGAATTAAATGGGACAAAAATGGGGCCCTCTCTTCACAATGTTAAAGATAACTGGACAAGAGACAATCTTATAAATTATTTAAGGAATCCATCATCTTATATGGATTCGGATAGATTCAAAGAATTCAAAAAACAATATCCAGGGGTAATGATGCCTTCATTTAATAACATACAAGTAAAAGATTTAGGGAAAGTTGCGGAATATTTGCTGGGGTTGTAAAAAACTTAAATAATATTTAACAAAAAAATGCGCTTAGATTTTCATCCAAGCGCATTTTAATTTTAAAGTTATAATCGATTAGGCAATAGTAATATCTTTATCAAGATAAACATCTTGAATCGTATTCAATAGCTTAATACCTTCAGCCATCGGACGTTGGAAAGCTTTTCTTCCTGAGATTAATCCCATGCCGCCAGCTCTTTTATTAACGACTGCTGTTTTAGCAGCATCTGCAAAATCATTTTCGCCGGAAGCTCCGCCGCTGTTTATCAATCCGGCTCTTCCCATATAATTATTGATTACTTGATATCTGGCAAGATCAATGGGGTTATCTGAACTTAAATCTGAATAAACTTTTTTATGTGTCTTCCCAAATTTAATTGCATTAAAGCCGCCGTTATTTTCAGGCAGCTTCTGTTTAATAATGTCAGCTTCAATTGTAACACCAAGATGATTTGCCTGCCCGGTAAGATCTGCTGAGACATGATAATCTTTGTCTTTTTTGAATTCCGGATTTCTCAAATAGCACCAAAGAATTGTTGCTAATCCCAATTCGTGAGCAAATTTAAATGCTTCACTTACTTCAATAATTTGTCGAGCACTTTCTTCAGAACCGAAATAAATTGTAGCGCCTACTGCTGCAGCGCCCATATCATAAGCTTGTTCTACACCTGCAAACATTATTTGATCAAATTTATTTGGGTAAGTTAAAAGCTCGTTATGATTAATTTTCACGATGTATGGAATTTTTGGGGCATATTTTCTTGCGGTCATTCCAAGAACACCAAGAGTTGAAGCAACAGCGTTGCATCCGCCTTCGATTGCCAGTTTAACAATATTTTCCGGATCAAAGTATTGTGGATTTGGTGCGAACGATGCACCTGCACTGTGTTCAATTCCCTGGTCAACAGGTAGAATTGATACGTAACCTGTATTAGCTAATCTTCCAGTTGAAAAGATCCATTGCAAATTTTTAAGTACATTTATATTTCTGTCTGTTTGAGCAAATACTCTATCGACAAAATCCGGTCCGGGTAAAGTAAGTTGATCTTTAGGAAATTTTGCTTTATAAGTTAATAATGCTTCAGCATCACTTCCTAATAATTCCTTTAATTTCTGTGACATGCTAACTCCATTCTAAAATAATTTTTTCAAAAAAATAAAATTCAATAAATGAATGTCTACAAAAATAAGCCGAAATCATTTGTTATTCAATTTATTCTGAATGAAGTCAAATATATTTTTTGCATGCGAACGCGAATTTTCAATAAAAAGCCTATTAGTTACCATTCCAGCGCACACAACGCCTGCTAAAAATAATCCCGGTCTATTTGTTTCGAATGTATTTGTATTACAAACCGGTTCCCGGTTTTCATTTTTCGATATTTCAATTCCGCATTTTTCAAGAAAAGAAAAATCAGGTTGATATCCTGTCATGGCTAAAACGAAATCATTTTTGATTGTAATTAATTCATCCGGCATTTGAACATCAACTTCTTCATCCCTAATTTCTTTTATAGTAGAATTAAAATAAGCTTTTATAGAACCTTCCTTAATTCTGTTTTCAATGTCAGGCTTAACCCAGTATTTAACACGATTATTTATTTCACTTTCACGAATGACCATAGTAACTTCAGCGCCTTTTCGAAATGTTTCAAGCGCAACATCAACTGCTGAGTTTGCACTTCCAACTACTATCACCTTCTGATCAAAAAAAGGGTGAGGGTCATTATAATAATGTTTTACTTTCGGAAGTGTTTCGCCGGCAACATTCATCAAATTCGGTTTGCCGTAAAATCCTGTTGAGATAATCACTCGTTTGCATAAATATTTTTCTTTAGCAGTTACAACTTCATAGCTCCCTTCAGAATCATTAACATCCTTAACTTTTTCATAAAGATGAACATTTAATTTCCAGGACATCACAACTCGCCTATAATACTCAAGAGCCTCACTTCTAGTAGGTTTTGGTCCATGGGATATAAAAGGGACTTCTCCAATTTCTAATCTATCTGAGGTTGAAAAGAATGTCATATTAACTGGATAATTATAAATGGAATTAACCAGGCAGCCTTCCTCAAGAATTAAATAATTTATTTTTCTTTTTACGGCTTCAATTCCACAGGCAAGCCCGATTGGCCCGGCGCCTATAATTATAACATCATAAATATTTTTACCCATTATCTTTCCGATTAATACATAATTTTATTTTGCAAATTTAACTATTTATTATTTTAATTTTTAAAATTCATGTTGAACATAAAAAATGCGGGTCACTTTATTGTACCACTAAAATCTAATAATCCTTATTTGTTAACAATCTGTATCAGACTGCTTGCAATTCTTTCATCATAATTATCACGAAGTAATACTCTATAAATCCCGGGCTCATCAAAACTCAAATCACTATTATCCGTCCTACTGAAAAAGATGTAGGATAACTCTGGTTTTACTACAAAATCAAATTTCTTATATAAACTAAATTGATTGGTAGATAAATTCAATTTGTCATATTCAATATGGCAATCTGTTAAGCCCAAAGGATAATCGCACTTGATCATTATTGTTAAAAAGCCTGTTGTGAAAATGTCACTAATTCCCACTTCACCATCAGCAGTGTAATTTTCGCAAAAATAAAGTACAGGTTTACTTTGAGCTATTGATGAAGATTTAAACCCTGCAATAACAAATATAAAAATTATAAACAACGAAAATTTAACCACTTTCATAATACTCATTCCTCTCTTTCAATAGTTTTGTTATTTATTAATTGGGATGTTATTATTGAATAATGCTTTCAATAAATTATTATAAACAATCTTATAAATACAATTTTCTTCATTAATATTATAATACAAAAATTTACTCTAATTATTAATAGGTTAACTTGGCTAATTTTAAACATATCTGTTTTGATTTAGACGGTACGCTTGTCGATTCTTATTTGAATATATACAACACTACGCGCAAGGCGTTAAATGTTTTAAATATTAAAGAACCACTTCAAGAAGTTGAATTTCGAAAAAGAATTGGACATCACTTTTTAGACATCTTTAAAGATTTAAATATCCCTGTTACTGATATGGAAGAATTTATTAATATCTATAAAGGATTCTATTTTGATTTTATAGATAGTTCAACTGTGTATAATGGCGTAGAAGAGACTTTGGATAAAATTAATTCAATGGGCATTAAAATTTCATTACTTACTACAAAAGGACAAGATCAGGCCGACAAAATAATTGATCATTTTAATCTAAGAAAATACTTTTCTTTCGTCATGGGTCGAAGAACCGGGATACCAATTAAACCCTCACCAGAACCGCTATTTTACATCTGCAAAGATTTAAAGATTGATGCTTCGAACGCATTAATGGTTGGCGATTCAGAACTAGACATACAGTGCGGTAAAAATGCCTCCGCAAAGACTTGTGCTGTATTATACGGTTATAGATCAGGGAAATTTCTTCAGAAGGAAAAGCCCGATTATTTTATTTCGCGAATAGATGAGTTACTAGGTTTTTTATAACAATAGAGATTATGAATTTATGAACTTTTTTAATTGCATTATTTGTTATAACCTATTTAGTTAAATTTATAAATATGAATAAACTTCTTCTTTAAATAACTTAAACAATTTATTTTCAAGGAACAGTACTATAATGAAATTAAAAATATTTTTTGTTTATTTA
Source organism: uncultured Ignavibacteriaceae bacterium (assembly GCA_964600655.1). Classification (GTDB taxonomy): domain Bacteria; phylum Bacteroidota; class Ignavibacteria; order Ignavibacteriales; family Ignavibacteriaceae; genus CAVSWT01. The sequence goes on along the minus strand of CAZRMA010000214.1, from coordinate 2,221 downwards.
ATTACAATATTTGTCTTCCTGCCAGTACTAAAAGCACAGAATAATGAAAAACCAAAATTAGTAGTTGGAATTGTTATTGACCAAATGCGTTATGACTATTTATATAAGTTTTATCCTTATTACAGTGAAAATGGATTTAAAAAATTAATGAATGAGGGCAGCAATTTTACTTTTGCACATTTCAACTATGTCCCGACTTACACCGCTCCTGGGCATTCTTCTATATACACAGGAACAACCCCATATTATCATGGAATTATTGCAAATAATTGGTACGATAGAAAAGCCCAAAAAACTATTTATTGTGCTGATGATTCAACACAAGAAACCGTCGGAAGTGATGATAACAAAGGTAGAATGTCTCCCAAAAGATTAATGACAACAACCATAACTGATCAACTTAAATTAGCAACTAACGGGGCATCAAAAGTAATAGGCATTTCGCTAAAAGATAGAGCAGCAATTCTTCCGGCTGGGCATATGGCTGATGCAGCATACTGGTACGACAATAAAAATGGCAAATTTATTTCGTCTACTTTTTATTTAAATAATTTACCTCAATGGGTTAAAGAGTTTAATTCACTAAAGCTTGCAGACAAATATATGTCTACGAGTTGGAAACTGTCATTGCCTTTAAAAAATTATGAAGTTGCTTTACCTGATAAAAGTGATTTCGAAAAGGATGTATTCAATGAAGGTAAAACCACTTTCCCTCATTCGTTTAGTGACATAAAGAATAGTGAGAAATACGGTCTGATGGAATCGACTCCATACGGTAATCAAATATTACTTGAGTTTGCAAAAGCTGCTTTAAGAAATGAAAAAATGGGTAAAGGAAAGTGGACAGATTTTTTGGCAATCAGCTTTTCATCAACTGATTTTATTGGACATGCTTACGGACCTAATTCAGTTGAAATTGAAGATACCTATATTAAACTCGATAAACAGATTGCTGAGCTGCTCTCGGCATTAGATAAACAAGTAGGGAAAGGAAATTATGTTGTATTTCTAACAGCAGATCATGGCGTAGTTGAAAATAATGGTTACAGGGAAGAACATAATTTAAGCTCCGGAGGATTAGGTTCAAAGAAGATGACTGATTCGCTTTACGAATATTCAAAAAGAATTTTTGGTACTAAAGATATAATCTCTAATACTTCTAATAATCAAATATTCTTAAATCATAAACTTTTAAACAGCAAAAATTTAAATTTAAATGAAGTTGAAAACTCATTAGCTGAATATTTGAGAAATACATTTCCCGAGATAACTGAAATTTTCAAAAGATCTGATTTGCAAAAGTTCACGCCTACACGCAACACAACTAATTTAATCTTAAATGGATTTAACCCCGTTCGCTCGGGAGATATAGCTTATGGACTACAGGCTGGATTGCTTCCGGACAAAATTTCCAGAGGAACCTCACACGGATCATATTATTCTTATGACACTCACGTACCAATGCTTTTTTACGGATGGCATGTACCTAAACAAACTATAAATAAGCCAGTTTTCATTATTGATATTGCACCAACGATTGCAGATTTATTGAAGATTACAGAACCGGAAGCTTGTTACGGAATACCTTTGATTAAATAATTATATTCGAACTAAGAAATTAACAAACCCAATTTCTTAGGCAAATTGGGTTTGTTTTTTGATCTTTGATCACTAGATACCTTCGTAATGGGTTTTGATTTTACAGTACTAAATTCTTAACAATTTCATCACAAACAGCGTAGCCTTTTTGGGTAAGTAAAATGAAATCTTCATTAATATTTACAAGACTATTTCTGTTTAATTCTTTTAAATATGAATAATTTTTAATCATCCATTGACTGCCGAAATTATTTTTTAACTCCATTAAATCAATCCCCTTGCTTCTTAAAGCAAGCATAACATATTCATTTAATTTTTGCTCATCATTTAATATTTCAAAATTAGCAACTGCATTTCCTTTTGATTCAATTTCAGATATATATTTTTTTAAACTTGAAAAATTCCACCAGCGTTTTCCACTCATAAAAGAATGTGCCGAGGTACCAAAACTTAAATAATCTTTATAGCGCCAGTAAGCATTGTTATGACGACATTCAAATCCTGGCTTGCAAAAATTTGAAACTTCATACTGATAAAAATTTTTTGAAAGCAAATAATCAATTGTTAGTTCGTATAAATCTGCATCGTGGTCTTCATTTTGAATTTTAACTTTTCTGTCAAG
>CAZRMA010000213.1:0-6629 GCA_964600655.1 uncultured Ignavibacteriaceae bacterium | reverse complement strand
GGAAGAAGCGTAATTGAAACCAAAGCAATAGCTATTAAAAAATCTATACCTAAACCTTTTAGCCTGTTATTAACATTATCTGCTTGATCAAAGTTCTGCACAATATCAATATTCGGAGGCAAAGAAGATTTGAACTTTTCTAAAACCGGTTGATATATTTTTTGTGCAGTGGTAATATTCTCGCCGGGCTTTAATGCAGCAACAACAAAAACACATCTATGAGAATTCAAACGGGTTACATAAATGGGTTTTTCAAAACCAAAATTAACATCCGCAATATCTTTTAATAAAACATTCTTACCGTTTGCCGAATAGACAATTGTATTTTTAACTTCATTTACATTTTTATAACTGCCGTTTGTTTGAATATTATAGCTCCTGGTGCCCGCATCAACATTGCCTCCCGGAATATTTACCGCATCACTTTGAATGCTTCCAAGAACCGCATTTAAAGGAATATGCATCTGGCTCATTTTGTCAAGCTTCAATTCTACTCTTACTTTTTTATCAGGTAATCCATGAATTTTTACATTCTTCAGAATAGGAAGTTTCTCAAGTTCATCCTGTAAATTTTCTGAATATTCTTTTAATTTATCATAAGATGCATTTTCTGAAATCAATGCAGCCTGAATTACATTTACATTTGACGGCAGCCATTTTTGTATATCAATGCTGTAAATATCAGATGGCAGCTCGCTTCGCATGTTATTGACTTCTCTTATTACTTCCTGGTATTTTTCATCAATATTAACTCCGTGCTGATATATAACTTCAACAACAGCTAAACCGTCTCTGATTGTTGTTCTAATATGTTTGATGTTTTCCAGCGATGATATTTTTTTTTCAATCGGGTTGACAACCAGTTCTTCCATATCTTTTGGACTTGTACCCGGATAGATAATAACAATTGGAAAATCCGGTGAGCTCAGCTCAGGATCTTCGGAGCGCGGCATATTCATTATTGTTGAAACGCCAATGATAATTAGCATTGCTGCGAACAGCATGGTTAGCTGGGGAAACTTTACTGCGTATTCAATTATTTTCATAATTAACTCAATTAATTTTTATCAATTTTTATTTGAGAATTATCGTCAAGATAAGCACCGCCGGAAACGATTATATATTTGCTTCGATCAAGGCCGCTATTTAGATAAACACTGTCTTTATCAAATTCAAAAATGTTAACTTTAATTTTTTTGGCGGTTTTCAAATCGTTTGTTGTAAATACATAAGCTGTATTTCCGTCCCCTTCCATCAGTGATTGATATGGCACCCTCCATACATCAGAAAGATACTTAGGAAATATTTTTGCATTGCCGAATAAACCGCTTGCAATTTTATGAGATTGAATTTTATCTATTTTTAGCTCAACGTAAAATGTCCCGCTGTAAGGATCAACTCCCTCTGACTTGCGATATACAAATGCCTGTATTTCAGAAGAGGGATTAATATCGGATTGGATTAAAGCTTTATCTCCTATTTTTACAATCGCCCAATCATGATCGCTAATCCCTGCTTTCAAAATCCAATTACCTTTTGCAGCACCATTTGTCTGTAAAACCGGAGTTCCGGGACCAACAAGCTGCCCTTCATTTACAAATTTCTTTAAGATATAACCGTCATCCGTAGCACGTATTTCCGAATGATTTAAATTATATTTTGCAATTGTTAATTGTTCAACTGCAATATCATATCCTGTTTTTGCATCCTGCATTTGAGATAATGTGGCAACACTGTCTTTATATAAATTTTGAGCACGATTGAAATCTCTTAATGCTTTTTCATAAGCTGATTTTGCTTGAGATACCTGCGCTTGTATTTCGTTCAACTCAAGTACCGCCAAAGCCTGGCCTTTTGTAACTTTATCTCCTTCATGAACAAAAATTGATTTTACAATTCCGCCAGTTTTAAATGAAAGATATGTTTCATCATCAGTTGTAAATATGCCGGAAACATTAATTGGTTTTTGAATCGGCTCTTTTTTTAATTCAGCAATTTTAACGGGAATTACTTCATCAGTTTTTTGTTCTTTTTCAGATGAGCAGCCAAACAAAACCATTCCGATAAAAATCATAATAGGAAATAATATTTTTCTTTTCATTTTTATTGTCCTCTTAATAATTAATATTGCTTCCGGTCTCACGCTCATAATTTGCGAGAGCCGATAAAACTTTGTTTGTATTTATATTTAACATTAGCGCCGCCTGTGTAAGCTGTGAACGAGCATCAACAGTTTCAATAAATGAGTTCACACCTTCTTTATAACCTTTTTCAATTAATCTTTCATAGCTGCTTGCTGCTTTGTATTTCTTTTCTGCTGTGTAATAATTTTGCCTGGCTACGATTAAATCACTGCGGGAAATTGACTGACTTAACTTTAATTGTTTTGTAGTTAGTTCAAGATTGAGTTGAGCATCTTTAACATTAAGTTCTGCTTCATCTACTTTGTAGCTGTTTTTGAAAGCTTCGAAAATCGGGACACTCAACTGAAAGCCAAATAAATAATATTTTGAATCCTTATTTAAATTCCAGATTTGATCCTGTGCACCGAGATCAAGGAAGGCATTTACTTTTGGAACCCAGTATAATTTTTTCATCTTCAAAACGGATTCGTTTATACTCTTGCCTGTCTCAAGCATCTTCAATTCTTCTCTGCTTGATAAATCATAATTGCCGGTAAGCAATGAATCAACCTTTGATATCTTTAATTGAATATCATATGAAGTATCGATTTCTGAGTCCAGGCTTTTATTCAAAATGAAGTTAAAATATTTCTTAGCGGTTTGAATTGTATTTTGTGCTTCAACAATTTTTGAGTCGATATCTGCTATTTCACTTTCAGACCGCAAAATATAAACCGGCAAACCTTTTCCATTAGTTAAAAGTGATTCATTTACACGTTTACCTTCTTCAGCCACTTTTAAAGCATTCTGATATATTTTTTCCGCTGCTATCGCACTTAAATAATTATAGTAAGCAGTCTTAATTTCTTTCACTAATTCTTTTTTATAAGCTTCAACTTCATACTCTTTCAAATTCACTTGATCTGATTGAATACTATGATTATAAATAAGATCGGTATTAACAATCGGCATTGTAGTTCTAAGCTTAACGTCATAATAATGAAAAGGGAAAAAATTTATTTTTACATTATCAAGCTGCGGAAAACGATTACTCTGCGTAAATTGATTTAGAGTGGAATAAACAGGATTAAGCAAATCGCCAACCGGAAAAGAAATATTTCTTCCACCTTCTCCGCTGGTGTAATCCCCTTGAAGATTAATTGAGGGAAAGAATAAACTTGTGGCAGTTTTAAGAGAGTACATTGCTTTTTCAAGTGAAACTCTCTTTTGATTGAGAACTATGTTATTTGAAATTCCTTCTTCAACATAATTAGCAAGCTGGTTCTGAGCAAAAATATTTTGCCCGGGTAATGCGCAAAATAGAAGAATAATAATCCAAGCTGTGGTATTTTTTATTTTCATACTTACCGTTTTAATGTTTATTAAATAGATTACTTGAACGGACGCTAATCATTGAACAGTGTTCAATTATATTACAAAATTTTTTATTTAATCATTGAATCCATAACGTCTAAAGCACTATTTATTATCTGCTCTTTGCCCTGGTTATTCATGTTTTTTATTGCTTCACCTCTTCGAATTGTAAGTGAAGATATTCCATGAACCATAGACCATAACAAAAAAGCAACCGCTTCTGTATTTTGATCTTTGAATAATCCCACGTTTTGGCATTCAGCAACATTTCTTCTTAACAGATCATACGATCTTAAACCATGGTCCCAACCTTCCTTCATGCAAATGATTTCTTGCGGCCCGCTGATTATGAACATAACATCATAATACTCTTGATTATTAAGGGCAAATTCAATGTATGCTCTTCCATGTGCAATTAACCTTTCTCTGGGATCTTGTATGCTTTGAGCAGAAAGCTGTTTTTGATAAAGCATTTCAAAACCCTCTACATGAAGTGCATAAAAAATAGAATCTTTATCTTCAAAATATGTATAAATTGTTCCGGGGCTGTATTCAATTTTTGAAGCTATTTTTCTTATTGAAACGCCATCATATCCATCTTTAATAAAAAGCTGCATTGCTGCATCGAGAATCATTTTTCTCATCTCAGCTTTTTCTTTTTCTTTACGTTCTGATATTCCCATTTACAAACCTTACTAAAATATTCGATGTTAATATATTGAACGCTGTTCAATTTGTCAAGGAATAAATACTCAGCATAAATTACTTACCGAGCAAAATATTTTCGTAACTCCTTACAGAGGTATACTTTATTATCCAAAATATTAAGATTTTCTTTTACAACTAAATGGCATTGTTTGTGTGTTCATAGTCAATTCACTAAACAAGATTAATTTTAAATTTAGTGGGTAAAAAATTTCGAATGCCTTTTCCCTATATAGTTTTTTGATTGATTTTATAAAATTTTGATGTCTTTTATGAAGGTTTTAATAAATATCAAAGGAGCGGTAATGAAAAAATATTATCTATTTGGATTTATATTCTTGATGCTTCAATTAAGCATTTTTGCCCAAGTGAATAATAACCCAAATCCGTATTTATCAGGCGGATTAAATGTAGGATACAATACCGGTTTAGGTTTTCAGGGCAATTTAACTATTTCAAATTTTGCACAGGATTTTCCTTTTTCATTAAGATTTGGAATTGAATATACAAGTGTTAATCCTGGAAGCCCTGAAGAAGCAAGAATAATTTTTATAAACGATGCGACCAATGGTGTGCCTGAGAAAAATGGAAATGTCTGGTCATTCAGAATGGATTTTCTGTCTCATGTAAATATTTTTGCAATGCGGAGAGCATACTTCTTTTTCGGCCCTCGTTATTCGCAGTTTACAGGTAACTTTCAATTTATTGACGGCAATGAATTTTTTAGCATTTCCAGTAATCAATGGGGACTTGGAGCAGGATTGCAAAGCAATTATTTGTTAACCCATAGGCTTGATCTTGTATTAACCGGCGGGTTAGATTATTATTTCTCAAGTGCAATTGAAGGCCATGATACTTCATACGGGCCTGATGGTGAAATAATAAATGGAAGAAAAAATTACACTTATAACGATGCAGACAATGCAATCAACCAGCCTAAAATAGTTGTTAAAGCTATGATGGGGTTTAATTATTATTTTTGATTTAAGAAATTTATTCTTAATCTAAAATTTAGAAATTGATGTCACGATCCATATCGTGACATTTTTTTTAAAATCATTTCCAAATTTTTACTAACTTCCCCTCAACAAATTAAAATCCTTAAAACGTAATTCAAAAAATGGAGATTTTATTATGTCCAGCAAAAAGAAAAACCAAACCAATGAAAGCCGAAGAAATTTTCTAAAAACAACAATAGCCGGCGGAATAGCGGCAGCTTCACTTCCTTCTTTCTCATTCGCTGAAAAGGCAGTTAAAAAGATATCTCCCTCAAACAAAGTTATACCTTTTGAGTTGGATGAAATTACAATTGATGAATTACGTAATGGATTGAAATCGGGAAAATATACTGTTCGTTCAATTACAGAAAAATACATTTCACGCATAAAAGAAATAGACAAAGCCGGCCCGGCAATAAACAGCATCATTGAATTAAACCCGGACGCGTTAAAAATTGCCGATGAACTTGATAAAGAATTAAAAGAAAAGGGCCCGCGAAGTCCTATGCATGGAATCCCGGTTCTCTTAAAAGACAATATTGATACTATTGATAATATGGAGACTACTGCCGGTTCATTGGCTTTAGTTGGATCAAGGCCTCAAAAAGATTCTCATGTTGCAAAGCAGCTTCGTGATGCAGGCGCATTAATTCTCGGTAAAACAAATTTAAGTGAATGGGCGAATATGCGTTCCACTCATTCCACCAGCGGATGGAGCGGGCGCGGCGGACTTACAAAAAATCCTTATGCACTTAACAGAAATACTTCAGGTTCGAGTTCAGGTTCAGGTGCTGCAACGGCGGCAAATCTTTGCGCTGTCGCGGTTGGATCTGAAACTGACGGTTCTGTTGTAAGCCCTTCTTCTTTAAATGGACTTGTAGGAATAAAACCTACGGTTGGATTGGTAAGCCGTGCAGGAATAATTCCTATTTCTCATTCGCAAGATACTGCTGGCCCAATGACTCGTACAGTTCGTGACGGCGCAATATTGTTAAGCGCAATGGCTGGAGTAGATCAGGAAGATGAAGCTACGAAAAGCAGTGAAAGAAAATCATATCCTGATTACACAAAATTTTTAGATTCAAACGGATTGAAAGGAGCGCGCATTGGTGTGCTTCGAGCATACTTTGGATTCCTTCCATCGGTAGACAAAGTTATAAATAGTTCTTTAGAAATTTTAAAACAAAATGGGGCCATTCTTATTGATCCGATTGAGATTGATTCGTTAGGAAGATTTGATGATAGTGAAAGCACTGTTTTACTTTATGAATTAAAGGCTGACATGGCTGCTTACTTAAAACACCGCGGGCCAAATACAGCTTTTCATACTTTAAAAGATTTAATTGATTTCAATCAAAAGCATGCCGATAAAGAAATGCCGTACTTCAATCAAGAATTGTTTTTAAAGGGAGAAGAAAAGGGTCCGTAA
>CAZRMA010000212.1:0-6663 GCA_964600655.1 uncultured Ignavibacteriaceae bacterium | reverse complement strand
AGCTTGCACAATCAGTAGCGATTGAAGCATGAGCACCGAGCAATTCATAGAATTGATTATGTACCGCGAATGTTGCCGGTTTCCATCCAGGCTGGGTCGTATGGCATGTTTTACAATCCGTGGATAATGATAATGTTTTATGATTCGGATTCGTTGTATTGTTATAATTTGTTTGATGACAGCTTGCACATTCAGTTGATGTTCCTACATATCCATTTTGATGGCAGCTTTGGCAATCTACAGTTTGATGTGCACCTGTAAGTGGGAAGTTAGTTTTACTATGATCAAAGTTTGATGACGCCCATCCGGAAGTTGTATGGCATTGTGTACAATCAGTTGGGAACTTACCTGTTAAATGATTTGGATCCGTGGTCGCATCATAATCTTTTTTATGGCATGAATAACAATCAGTTGAAATAGCTGTATAACCTGAAGTATGACAATCGCCGCAAGAGACACTAACATGTTTCCCGGTTAATGGAAAATTTGTGTTATTGTGGTTGAATGTTGATGGAATAAAAGATGTAATATTATGACATGATTTACAATCAGTAGAGAATTTTTCTTTTACATGGTTTGGGTTTGTAGTTGCTTCAAAATCTTTTTTATGGCAAGAATAACAATCAGTCGATAAACCTTTAAAGTCACTACCTTGAGCATGACATGCAAAACAATTTGAAATTTTATGTCCGCCAACTAACGGGAAAAAATCGTGTGCGAAAGTTCCAGCGGCCCAATTACTTGCCGTTATACTATGGCAATCTTGACAATCAGTAGAAAACCCTGAAGCTACGTGATTTGGATTAACTGTGCTTTTAAATTCTTTAGCATGACAATCATAGCATGCAATTCCGGATGGAGTGAAATTCAAAGATGAAAATTGTTTATGGCATGAAATACAATCTGCATTCATATGCATCCCTAACAAAGGGAAGCGGCTCATTTGATGCAATTCATTTATATTTTTTACCGACCAGGTTTCAGGGGAATGGCATTTTGCACAATCAAAACCAACGCTGTTTTGATGAACATCTTTATGACACGAAAAACAAGTTGTATTTTTTGCAGCATCTTTAAATACAAGACTTTCATGGCACGACCGGCAATTAACCGTTTTATGCTGGCCAACTAATTTGAATCCTGTTTGACTATGATCAAACTTAACTTTAAGAATATTTACCTTCCACGTATCCTCCTGATGGCAGCTAGAACAATCCAAATCAAAATCACTTCCGTGAGGTGACTGTCCTTTTACCAATACGCTGATTGATAAGAATATTAAGATGAATGACAAAAAGCGCATTTGAAATCTTCTAATTTAAATTTGATAAATGTATTTCCATTCTCCGTTACCTGCTTGTGACAAGCAGCGCACTTTAACTTTTGATGAGCACCAGCCAAAGAAAATCTTGTCTTATCATGATCAAATTTTTCAGGCTTCCAGTCATTAAAAGAATGGCATTTTGCACAATCAGTTTTTCCGTCAATAATAAATTGACCAAAATGAATATCTTTATGACATCCTTCGCAGTCAGATTTTAAAGAAACAAATTTGTATGCATAGCTTTGCTCAACTATTTCATTTTTATTTCTATGACAGTCATCGCAATTGACATTCTTGTGCTTTCCAAGCAGCTTGAATTTTGTTTTATCGTGATCAAAACTGATATTTCTCCAGCCATCAGTTTTATGGCATTTAGTGCAATCGTTATCAGGCATAAATTCTTTTGTTATTTCACTTCCATGAACATTTTTATGACAATCAATACATTTCTCACCGATATTTTTAAAATGCCAATCTTTGTTTTTATGATGACAAGATTCACAAGGGGTAGCAAGATGACCACCGCTTAATGTGAATTTTAATTGGTTATGTTTTTCAATAGTAAAAAGAGATGGCTGGAATCCATATTCATTATGACACTCTTTACAATCTCTCAATACGTTTTTCACTTTAAATTCGCCTTTGTGATAATCTTCGTGACAATCAGTGCATTTTTTAAACTTAAGCTTATATTTAATTCCGCGTTTATGACAATCCTTGCAATTAACTATTCTGTGTTTACCAACTAAAGGGAAATTTGTTTTGTCATGATTAAATGATCCATTGTTAATGCTCTTAAATGAAGATGTGTTATGACAGCTTTGACAATCCTTCCCGAATTTACCTTTATGAATATCTTCATGACACGATTCACAGCTTGTAAAATTAATACCAGTAAATTTTTGAAAATCTTTTCCATTCTTTTTTTCTTTTACGTGACACTTATTACATTCCACCTTTATATGTTCACCTGTCAATTTATACTTTGCACTGTCATGGTTAAAATTTACTGCCGGCTTAAAAGAATCATTTCCATGGCAAGATTGACAGTTATCACCTAATGTTTTTTGATGCACATCTTCATGACATGAAATGCAAGTTGTTTCTAAACCTAAATAAGTCCCTTTCCTTTTTTTATCAGTATCATATTTAATAAATTTCTCTTGATGGCATTCTTCACATTTAAGAGTTGCATGTTTTCCTTTTAATTCGAATTTTGCTTTTGAATGATCAAATCCTTTGGGTTGAAAGTTTACAATTCTAAAATTTCTTCCGTTATGTTCGCTGTGGCAGCTACGGCATTCTTTTTTTTGAACTTCTTCAGTAGAATGAAAACCTCTGTTTAAATTAATTAGCGTTTTAATTTCTGTATGACAATCTAAACATTTGGTATTTTCAACTTTTTCTCCAAGCACATGGCATTTTGTACAATTGCTCATTCCTTCAAGTTTTGCATGTGCAGAGGTTAAATCTCCAGGTGAAATTTGTGCTAAAAGAGTAGTTGATTGCAAAAGCAAAAACAACAAGATAGATTTAAGACAGAAATATTTGCTCAACTAACCTTCCCTGGATGATTTCTATGAATAAAAACACTTGGTTAATGTTTTAAAACTACTTCACCGAACTTTTTAGTGATTTGAATTCCAATTTTTTCCAAGAATTGTGTAGGCAATTCTCCGCCGGCAAATATATAAACCAAATCATTTTTTATTTCTATTTCTGAATTGGAATCATTCTTAGTTAGAATCACCTTAGTATCTTTTATTTCTTTAACACCGGAATTAAAAACGATTTTAATTTTTTTCGATAGATTGGCGTCTGTTATTTTTTGTAAATTTTTTGGTTTAAGTCTGGAAAATGAATTACTGCGATAAGAAATTGTTACTTCATTGTTTTCATCTGCAAGTAAAAGCGCCGATTCAATTGCAGAATCCCCGCCGCCTACCACAAGTATTTTTGAATCATGAACTAATTCCGGCTCTAATAATTTATAGTATACTTTTTCTTTTTCTTCGCCGGGGACATTTAATTTACGAGGGGAACCTCGTCTGCCAATAGATAATAAAACTGAATTAGATGTGTAAGTGTCTTTATTAGTTTTTATAATAAAGTGATCATCTATTTTTTCTATTGATTCAACTTTTTCTTGTTCATTAATTGAGATATTATTTTTACTTAAAACTCCTGTCCACAATTCAAGAAGTTCTGATTTTGATGTTTCTGCAAGTTTTACTTTTCCATGAAGAGGTAAATCCATAGGTGAAGTCATAACTATTTTCGCACGCGGAAAATTATATACTGTCCCCCCAAGACTCTCTTGTTCAATTGTTAAAAATCTTAGATTATTTTGTGCTGCAGTTAATGTGGCTGATATACCAGCGGGACCAGCGCCTACTATTACTAAATCATATTTTGCTTCAATTGTTTTTTGTGCTCTTTTCAAGATGAATTCAACAGCCTGTTTTCCTTGTGAAACCGCATTTTTAATTAATCCCATTCCACCTAGTTCACCAGCAATGAATAATCCCGGAACATTTGTCTCAAACTCTGGGCTAATATGTGGTAAATCAACTCCTCTTTTTTCTGTACCGATTACAAGAGAGATTGCTTCCATAGGACAAGCATGAAAACAAGCACCGTGTCCAACACATCTTGATGCATTTATAGTTTTTGCATGTCCTTGCACAATTCCAAGAATATCGTGTTCCGGGCAGGCGGCAACACAGGCACCACTGCCTATACATTTTTCGGGATCGATTTCAGGATGCAAGGTAACCGGTTCGTAAAAACCAAGCTCAATTGCTTTTTCAATTTTCTGTGATACAGTTTTATAATTAGTACGTTTATGGCGAAGGTAGAAAAACAGAATGGATAGTCCAATACTCAAAACAACAGCATAGGCAATAATATTTTCTAAATATACTTCCATTTGATAGAATGAATTTAAATTGGTCTTTTATTATTAATTATTGCTAAATAGCAATAATAAAGCCAACACAAAAGCTGTTTTATTTTATTTTTTATAAAAGGACTATTCGAATCTAAGTAAAAATAACATCATAGAACGAAAATAATTCGCTCTAATAATCTGGCAAGTAGAAATAAATTACAGTTTTTCTAATGAGGATTTTGCCTGGCTGGCTGCTTCAGAATTAGGAAATTCTTTGATTAGATTCTCCCAAATATCTTTCCCTTTTTGTTTGTCTCCCTTAGCGATGGCAATGGCACCTAAATTATATAAAGCCTGGTAGTCTTTTGGATTTAAGCTAAGAATCTTTTTTGTTAACTCTTCCGCTTTATCGAAATTTTGTTGGCCGTAGTATACAAATGTTAAATCAAAATAAATATCCCTCCTGGTGGGATCAATTTTAAGTATTCTATCATAATATTGAATTGCATCCTTACCCTGATGGCCTGCAGTTAGAAGATCTGCATATTGTCTCAATTTTAGAGTATCACTTGGATGCTCTTTTATGTCTTTGTCAAGCATTTCAATTTGATGTTTGTAGGCACTACTTACATTTTCTTTATTGGGAGCTTCAGATCCCGGAGCTTGCATACCTTTGTGAACTTCATCATTCGGCATTTGCCCGCTATCTGTGGAAGCATTAGTTTTAATAGGTTTTGTTGTGGTGTCGTTTTCTTGAGAAACAATAACGAGAAATAAAATTGCAGCAATTGCGATGGCTGAATAAATATATGCAGGTTTAATTTTCATATTTCCGCTTCTCCTAGAATATCCATTTATATCCAAATGTTATGGTAACTACAATATGAACTAACATAATAATAAACATAGTAATTGCAAATGGCAGATGTACAATATGCCAATATTTAAATAAATTTTGTGTTACTCTTAACAGTCCAATTCTTCTGCTCAAAATTAATTTAGACTTTGATATTTTGATAATCTCTTTCATTTGAGATTTTGAGTATCCCAATAACTTCATATTATTTTTCAAAACTTTGAGAACAGATCTGATTGCAAATGAATCTTTAAAAACAATAACCAAGCTTTGAGTCAGGGTGATGTTTTTATATTTTTGAAATGACTGCAAGTCATTAAGTTTTGAAATAACATTATCCCCTACTTTATAGTCCAGTCTCAATTTATTTGTTAAATCTTCACTCATTGCATCAAGTTCTTTAATACTTAGAACTTTACCTTGAATGGTATGCGGTATTTGTACATATAAAAATCTTCCTACCACACCACTCAGAACAACAGCAACCATACTCCAAAAGCTAACCGCAACAATACCCCCAAATTTAAAAGCCGTATGATAAAGAACAAGGATTGGCCCAACCGTACATAAAAAAATATGAAATTCCAGCCAATGTTTTAAGAAGCCAAAATTCATAAATTTTGTTCTTTTTCTAATCATATATATAGCGACGCCTATGATCATCATTAATGACCCAATAACACCAAAACCATGTCCCCAGACTCCACTTGGCTTTAACGCCGAATGCTGTGAAAGAAAAAATCTTTCCTCGATGGGTGCACGGTAATATTGATAGCCATTGACAGCAAGAAGCAAAGTAACGCCAATACCAACCACAAAAAACAATATGATATAAATACGATGAAGTGATTTATTCATTAGTCATTAATTTAAAAATGTGTTTACAATTTTCTGAACCGAGATTTTAGAGTTACTCAACCATTTCAATAAGAGTTGTATAGCGTGACGAATTATCAATCGTCATTTCACTTATTTTGTTTATAAGTATATTCATTCTTTCGTTCTGATTATCATCAAAATTTTCATATGCTTCTTCAGAACTGAATAAATATACTTCCTGGAAATGATTTTTTTTGCCTTTAACTTCATAGATTGAATAATTTTCTAAGCCTTCAGCTTTTAGAAGGGTTTTTAATTCTTTTGCAGTGGAAATAAATTCATTTCTTTTTTCGTCATTTATTTCATATTGAATTGAAAAGATTACTTTAGCCATTTGTTCTCCATTAATTATAGAAACTTGTTTAGTAAAAATTCGCCTTTGTAAACTGTTTTTGCAGGTCCTATCAATGAAATACCATTTATTTCTCTTTCATTGAGTTTAAAATCAACTACTAATTCATCGCCACCCCTGGTTTTTAATTTTATCGGCGGTTTCATATTGTAGTTTGTGAAGCCAATTACTGCTGCGGCTACTGAACCTGTTCCGCAGGCAAGTGTTTCATCTTCAACACCTCTTTCATAAGTTCTGATGAACAGGGTATTCCCTTTCCCCGGGGCTATGAAGTTAACGTTGGTCCCTGCCGGGGCAAAATCAACATGATGCCTTACTTCCCGGCCGATATCGATAACGTCCACCGCTTCAATTTCACCCAC